>DATBYI010000309.1:0-12226 GCA_036513815.1 Solirubrobacteraceae bacterium | reverse complement strand
GGCGTCGCTCCGGACCTGGCTGTATCGGATCGCCACCAACCGGTGTCTCAACGCACTTCGGTCGGCCGCTCGACGCCAGGCGAAGGAGTGGGACGTGCCCGGTGCTGAGCCGCCCGAGCCGACGCGGCTGAGCGAAGTTCCCTGGCTCCAGCCATATCCCGACGCTGTCCTCGAAGGTGCGATCGACCTGTCCCCCGGCCCGGAAGCCCGCTATGAGCAGACCGAGTCCATCTCGTTGGCCTTCGTGACCGGCCTTCAGCTCCTTCCGCCTCGACAGTTGGCCGTGCTTGTCTTGCGCGACGTGCTCGGGTTCCACGCCAACGAGGTCGCCGACATGCTCGACTCGACCGTGGAGTCGGTGAACAGCGCCCTCAAGCGGGCCCGCGCCGGCCTGGACATGAGGCTGCCGTCGGGTGACGACCGCCTCCCGGCACCCGCCTCCGACTCGCCTTCGGAGAACGCGATCGCGGTCAAGTTCGTCGAGGCATACGAGTCTTCCGATCTCGACTCGCTGATTGCCCTCCTGACCGACGACGTCTTCATCTCGATGCCGCCGCTGCCCTTCGAGTACGAGGGCCGTGAGCCGGCGGCGCGCTTCTTCGCGAGCATCTTCGGCTCAGGCCGCAGGTTCCGGCTTCTGCGGACGCGAGCGAATGGTCAACCAGCGCTCGGTGCGTACGTGCGCGACTCAACGGGCATCAGCCACGGGGTCGGCCTCTTCGTCATCACCCTCGCTGGCGATGAGATCTGTGCGTTGACTCGCTTCGAAAACACGGTGCTTCCATGGTTCGGGCTGCCGCGATCGCTCCCCGCCCCAAGGGAACCCACAGAGGACTAGACGGACCATAGGGCTTGGGTGGGTGAGAGGCGCGCGGCGCGTAGGGCGGGGATGAGCCCGGCGACCGCGCCGATGATGAGCGAGGCGGCGATCCCGCCCGCCCAGGCTTCGGGGGGGATGACGGTGGCCCAGTGTTTGGTGTGGGCGTAGACGGCGGTGGCCGCGGCGCCGAGGGCGACGCCGACGGCTCCGCCGAGCAGCCCGAGGAGGACGGCTTCGGAGAGGAACTGGGTGCGGATGTGGCTCTTGGTAGCGCCCAGGGCGCGACGCAATCCGATCTCGGAGCGGCGTTCGAGGACGGAGATGATCATGATGTTGGCCACCCCGACCGCGCCGACCAACAGGGCGACGGCGCCCAGGCCGAGGAACAGGCCGTTCAGCGCGCTCTTTGCGTCGGCTTGGGCTACGAGGGCGTCGGAGGGTTGGCTGACGCTGACGCCGCTGGGGTTCTCGGGGTTGGCGGTGGCGGCAAGGAGATTGTCGACGGCGGTGACCTGATCGGTTTGCGCGCGGAGGTAGATCGTGGAGGGGTGGCCGTCGAAGCCGAGGTATGTCTCGGCGGCGGGGTAGCCGACCAGGACGGAGGAGTCGATCGCCGAGGCGAGCACGGCGGGGTTGAGGATGCCCGCGACGTAGAACCACTGGCCGCCCACCCAGATGCGCTCATCGGGGTAGATACGGTCGATCCCGAGCAACTGCGCGGTCACGGCTCCGAGCACGGCGACAGGTTCTCGGGCCGTGGCTGCGTTGAGGTAGTGGCCCTGGGCGACGCTCGTGGCGACCGCCGAGAGCAGATCGAGAGACGCGGCTTGGACGGTCAGCCCGTTGGTGTCGACCGAGGGGATGTAGGGGGTGCGGAAGGCGTTGGCGCCGCTGACCGCCCCAGTGCTCTGCACCTGCTGCACGCCGTTGATCCGGCCGATCATGCCCGGGGCCGTGGTCGGCAGCTCCGCGGTGCCACCGCCGAAGCTCTGCCCGTTGGAGACGGTGAGCAGGTTAGTGCCGAGTTGGTTGATCTCGGCCAGCAGACCGGCCTGGGAGGAGGCGGAAAGGCCCAGCACGGCGACGATGGCGGCAACGCCGATGGCGATACCGAGAGCCGACAGCCCGGCCCGAAGCTTCCGTGTGCGCAGTCCCACGCTCGAGAGGCGGGCCAGGTCAGACAACGGCAGGCGTCTGCGGGCCACTGGGTCAGCGGCGGTCACGACGGCCCCTCACCGCGCAGCGCGGCCGGTGTCGGCGACGATCTGGCCGTCGAGGATCTCGACCTTGCGGGGCATCCGCTCGGCGATGGCGTGGTCGTGGGTGATGACGACGATCGTCGAGCCGGCCTGATGGAGCTGGTCGATCAGGTCCAGGATTGATTGCCCGGTGGCCTGGTCGAGGTTCCCCGTCGGCTCATCAGCGAGCACGATCGCCGGTTGCCCGACGAGTGCGCGGGCGATAGCGACCCGTTGGCGTTGCCCACCCGACAGCTGGGTCGGACGGGCCTGGGGGCGCTCGGCCAGGCCGACCAGCTCCAGGGCGTCGAGGGCGCGCTCGCGACGCTGCCCGACGGGGATGCCGGCGTACAGGAGCCCGTCGGCCACGTTGACGAGCGCGGTGGCGTGCTCGGCCAGGAAGAACTGCTGGAAGATGAACCCGATCCGCGTGGCCCTCAGGTAGGCCACGTCGTCGTCGGCCATCGTTGCCACGTCGAGCCCGGTGATCCGCACCCGGCCGCTGGTGGGCCGGTCGAGGGTTCCCATCAGCTGCAGCAGGGTGGTCTTGCCTGACCCCGAGGGGCCGACGATCCCGACCAGCTCCCCCGGGCCGATGGCGAGGTTGGCCCCGCGCAGGGCCTGGACCGGCGGCTCGCCGGGATAGCTCTTGGTCACGTCGTCCACGTCGAGCACCGGCGGGTCGTGGGTCATGTTCCCGGGACCACCACCTTTTGGCCGGCGGCCAGCAGCGAGCCGGTGACCTGCACCAGCCCGTCGGCATCGTCGAACACCCCGAGCGAGACCGGCACGAGATGGTGGGTCTGCCCAGCGCCGACGACCTCGACGGCGTAGCCACCGGTGGGCTGGGCCAGCAGCGCCGTCACCGGCACCACCAGCGCATTGGAGACGCTGGCGGTGGTGATGCCGACCTGCACCGGGGCCTGATCCCACGTGCCCGTAGCGGCCGGGTCAGAAGGGGTGACGTCCACGGCGATCGTCGGCGCGCTGCTCCCCGAGCTCGCCGACGAGCAACTGTCCGTTCCCGGCGCCGCGGGACTCGTCCCGCCCGACCCCGAACTCGATGGGCAGGTGGCGACCGTCCCCACCGAGGAGACGACACCTGGGGTGGTCAGGTTGTTGGGCAGCGTGATGCTCACCTTGTCCCCGACCGCCACATCGGTCTGCTGCGAGGCGCTCAGCGCCACCTGCACCTGCCGAGTGGTCGATGTGCCCTGGAGAACCGTCTCGCCCGGCTGGGCGCCGCCCCCCAGCTGGACTGGGACGCTCGTCACCCGTACCGCGGTGGGTTCGAACACGGCCTCGCCCAGGGTCAGCGTGCCGGTCTGGGTCACCCCCACGGCCGCCTGGAGCTTCTCCACAGCAGTCGTGGTCGCCGACCCGAAGGACGCCGAAGTCCGGCCCAGCTCAGCCCGCGTGGCATACCCGAGCGCGACCAAATCCGCGTTGAGCTCCGCCACGTCAGGGCCGCTCGCCCCGGCCGACAGCGTGCGATAGGCAGGCGTCTCGCCGTCCAGCAACACCACGGGGCGGTCGTTGACGCGGTAGAGCACGCGACCTTGGTGGATCACCTGGCCGAGCGCGGGCAGCTCGCTGTATGTCCCGCCGGCCCGGTTGATCACCGAGTACGGCGAGCCGTCGGACCGCGCCCGATAGGTCAGCGTCCCGTCCTGGGGAACCGTGGCCGCGAGCGTCCTCTTCTCCACCGGCGCGGTGTTCGCCTGCGCCGGCGGTGCGGCCGCGGTCGCTTGCTTGGCACCCGACGTGAGGGCCACGCCGCCGATGGCGACGACGGCAGCCAGGACCCCCGGCGCGGCCAGCACCCACGTCGTGCGCCTCACTGGACCGCCTCCGGGTTGAGACGAATGCACTTCTGGATCGCTGCGTGTAACCCCGGAATGCTCTGTCCGTTCTGCACGTCGACAAGCGGCCCATGTGCGGTGGGGTCCGGGAAACTCGGCACCCCGTTAGCACGCACACACTGAGCGAACTTCAGGCGCGCCGCCAGCTGCGTGGGAGTGAAACTCGTGGGCATGAATGCCGCGGGCTCCAGGGACTTGCACGCGGCGATCGCCTTCTCCCACGCCGGGCTGCTCGGATTCAACGGCGAGCTGTAACTCGGGATCCCGTAAGCGAACTGCCCCGACGCGTCCGGGTCCGGGAACGCGGTGACACCGTTGCTACGGATGCACTCGGCAAACTTCACCGCCTTCGCATGAGCAGCCGCCGTGCTGTTGGCCCCACCGCTGCCGCCGGCGCCCGTCTGGGCCGGCGCGCTGGAACCGCACGCGCTGATCAGGGCGACCATCGCGATCAGGACCAGCGCAGCCAGCGGACGTCGTCGTCTACTCATGGTTTCTCCCGCGGGTTGTGATCGTTTTGACATCAAGGCTGTGCCGCCCCGCTCACCGACCCGACCAGCTGCGTGGCGGCGTCTCCCGCGGCGGCGAGGAGCACCGACGTGTCGTTGCCCTGCCCCTGCCCCATCACCACGCCGACCGCGGTCACCCGACGCCCGCCGACCGTGACCGGAGTGAAGAACGCCAGGCAACCCCCGGCCGCGGAGTCAGACCCGGTCTTGCCGGCGTAGCCCTCAGCGATCAGGGGGTTGTAATTGGTGACTGTGCCGGCGACCGGGAGCGTCACGGTGGGCATCGAGACGATCTGGCGGAGGACCGGAAAGCGCATTGCCCGCTGGAAGATGCGCAGCTGGTCGCCGGCGGTCGAGACCGTGCCGGAATCAAACCCGCTGGGATCGGTGTAGGTCGTGTGATCCATCCGCAGCGCGCGAGCCTGCGCGTTCATCTCGGCGACAAAGCGGGTCTCGCTGCCCGCCACCTGGGCCGCGAGGAGCTGGGCGATGTTGTTGGCGGAGGTGATCAGCAGCGCTTCCAGCAGCTGGCGCTCGCTCAGCTGCTCGCCGGCCCGCACGGCCACGACCGACTGCCCCTGCCCGGCGTCCTGAGCTTCGCCCTGGGCCTGGCCCTCGGTGACGGTGAGCGTGAACCCGTCCTGTGCGCCGCTCAACGGATAGCGCTCGAGGATCAGGTAGGCGGTCATGACTTTTGCCAGGCTCGCGATCGGAGCGGGCTGCTGATGCGGGCTGTCCGCCGCCCGCCCGTCGTCAGCCACGAGCGCCGCCTGGCCCTGCGCCGGCCACCTGACCGACGACACGTCGGCTCGGCCCTGGTTGCGCGTGCGCAGGAAATGGCGGGCGGTCTCGAATGCCGGGAGGGCGAGCAGGAGGGCGAGCACCGCGCCGAGCAGCGTGCGACGGCGGCGCACGCGGTACACGGTCATCTGGCGACGCCGGGCTGCTGTCCGGGCTGGTTGGCTGTAGGTCACGCCTCCCAGTCAAGGCAGCCGGGTGTTGCCGGGACGTATGCGTTTTTCGATATGCCGCCGATATGTTCGGGCTGGCAGCATCCGAGGGCATGCGGGTGCTGATCGTCGAGGACGAGCCCTATATGGCGGACGCCATCCGCGACGGCCTACGCCTGGAGGCGATCGCCGCCGACATCGCCGCCGACGGCGACAGCGCGCTGAAGCTGCTGAGCGTCAACGCCTACGACATCGCCGTTTTGGACCGCGATATCCCCGGGCCCTCCGGCGACGAGATCGCCCGGCGCATCGTCGCGTCCGGCAGCGGCATGCCGATCCTGATGCTCACCGCTGCCGACCGGCTCGACGACAAGGCCTCCGGGTTCGGACTCGGCGCCGACGACTACCTCACCAAGCCCTTCGCGCTTCAAGAGCTGGTGCTCCGGCTCAGAGCGCTCGACCGCCGCCGCGCCCACCACCGGCCCCCGGTGCGGGAGATCGCCGGCGTGCGGCTGGATCCGTTCCGCCGAGAGGTGCACCGCGACGACCGCTACATCGCGCTGACCCGCAAGCAGTTCGCGGTGCTCGAGGTTCTCGTCGCCGCCGAGGGCGGCGTCGTCAGCGCCGAAGAGCTCTTAGAGCGGGCGTGGGACGAGAACGCAGACCCGTTCACCAACGCCGTGCGCATCACCGTCTCGGCACTGCGCAAACGGCTCGGTGAGCCGTGGATCATCGCCACCGTGCCGGGCGCCGGTTACCGCATCAGCAGCCAGCCAGACGGCGACGGCGACGGCGACGGCGACGGCGACGGCGAGGAACGAAACCGTGGATAGAGCCCCGGGTTTGAGCGTCCGGCTCAAACTCACCCTTAGCTACGCCGGATTCCTCATGGTCGCCGGGGTCTTGCTGCTCGCCGCCGTCTGGCTGTTCCTCCTGCGGTACGTCCCAGACCGTGCGTTCATCGTCCCTGGCTCCACTGGCACCCCCCTTCGTGGCGTTTTTCCGGTCCGGTCCAACCTCCTGCACATCTTTGCTCCGAGGGCAGCGGCAGTGTTGCTGATCCTGCTGGCGTTGAGCCTCCTGGGAGGGTGGCTGCTCGCCGGACGGATGCTCGCCCCCCTGACCCGCATCACCGACGCCACCCGCGTCGCCGCGAGCGGATCGCTCTCACACCGAATCCGGCTACCAGGCCGCAGAGACGAGTTCCGCGAACTCGCCGACGCCTTCGACGCGATGCTCGCGCGGCTCAAAGCCCACGACGCCGACCAGCAGAGATTCGCCGCCAACGCCTCCCACGAATTGCGCACCCCGCTGGCGATCACGCAAACACTGCTCGACGTCGCCCGCAACGATCCGAATCACGACAACGGTGAGCTCGTCGACCGCCTGCACGCCGTCAACAGCCGAGCGATCGACCTCACCGAAGCGCTCCTCCAGCTCAGCCGCGCCGACCAACGATCCTTCGCCCCAGAACATGTCGACCTGTCGCTGGTCGCGGAAGAGGCCACTGAAACGCTCCTGCCCCTCGCCGAGAAGCGTGGCGTCACGATCGAAACCTGCGGCGGCATGACCCCCACCGCGATCGGCTCACACGCGCTCCTTCTGCAACTGAGCACGAACCTCGTCCACAACGCGATCGTCCACAACCTGCCGGAGCAGGGAACCGTGTGGGTGACGAGCAGCGCTCGCCCCGGGGGTGTGGTACTCACCGTCGAGAACACCGGCGAGAAGCTCACCCCGCAATTAGTCTCCACGCTTGCCGAGCCGTTTCAGCGCGCGACTGAACGCGTACGCACCGACCACGCCGGCGTCGGCCTCGGTCTGGCCATCGTCAAAAGCATCACCCAGGCGCATGACGGGACGCTTACCCTCACCCCCCGTTCAGCGGGCGGGCTCTGCGTCACGGTGCAACTTCCCGCCGCGCCGGCGCAAACTGGGAGATGACGATCAGGGGAATTGCCGCACGATCCGCGCGCGCCTCGGTGAGAGGAGAGACCTTTTGCCGTTTCAGCTTGGCTTGAACAGCGCCCGGATGGCTTCGCTGGTGAGCCATTGCTCGGCTTGGTCGTAGCTCCATCCGTTCTCCTCGTGAAGGGTGTACAGGGCGCCGTAGCCGAAGTAGAACCAGAGGATGTCGGTTGCGTGTCCGACGTCGATTCCGTCGCGCAGGGCGCCGAGGTCAGCAAGCCGTTGGGCAATCCCTGCGATGCTGCCGCGGTAGTACCGAGTTGGACCCTCGAGTTGCTCGGCCACCGTGGCGTCGTGTGGCGCTGTGGTGAGGAGGATCCGGATCACGTCTTCCCACTCCTCGCGGATCTGGCGAGTCGTGGCGCTGAGGTCGGCGATGAGGGCGTGTGGATCGGTGTTGCCGGCGTTTCGGGCCAGGTTGGCTTCGATTGCCGGATCGGTTTGCCAGAGGCGGACCATCTCGGCCAATAGCCCCGACTTGCCGCCTGCCGACGTGTAGATGGTGGCGGGTGCTACCTGGGCCTCCCTCGCGATTTCCTCGATCCTCGTCGCGAAGTACCCCTGTTTGACGAACAGCTTTCGCGCCGCATCGACGATCGCTTGGCGGGTTGTCAGTGCGTACTGCTCGCGGCGCGTGGGCTTGGGCGGTTGATCAACCATCGCTGGGAACCTAGCGCTTGACAGATTAGAAGCCGCTTCGTTAGAATGTAGTTCTAATCTATAGAATAGATCTCTGATCGTGCGATCAGGCCGAAGGAGGCGCTATGCCGTTACATCCTCAGGCGATCGAGTTCCTTCAGTACGCCGCTGGACAGCCGAAGCTCAACACCCTGACTCCAACGGAAGCTCGCGCCCAACTCGACGGCGTCCCCGCCATCATCGGTCCGGGCCCGAGCGTGAGCTCTGTGTACGACGTCGCAATCCCCGGTGGTGATAGTGAGATCCCGGCGCGGGTGTACCGGCCGGATCAACCGCAAGCCACCGTCATCTGGTTTCACGGCGGGCTATGGGTGTTCGGCGGGCTGGATTCTCACGATGCGATGTGCCGCCGGTTGGCGAATTCGTCCGGATGCACCGTGATCAGCGTCGATTATCGCCTAGCTCCGGAACATCGGTTCCCGACGCCGCTCGAGGACTGTTGGGACGCACTGGGATGGGTCGCGAGAGAGTTTCCCTCGACTCCCCTCATCATCGGTGGCGACAGTGCGGGCGGCAACCTGGCCGCGGTGTGCGCACTACGCGCGCGCGACCGAAGCGGACCTGAGATCGCGCTTCAGGTGCTCGTCTACCCGATGACCGACGCCGCGATGGATTCGCCGTCGATGGTCGAGCATGGCGAGGATCAGCTGCTGCTGCTCGGACGCCGTGATGTCGAGTGGTCGTATCGGCATTACTTGCCCGACGGTGTCGGTCGGGAGGATCCCGAGGTGTCACCCCTCCGCGCCGCGAACCTTTCAGGGCTCCCGCGAGCGGTCATCGTCACTGACGAGTACGACCCACTGCGCGACGAGGGGCTTGCATATGCCGCGCGATTGCGTGACGCCGGGGTGAGCGTCACCGAACGTCATTACGCCGACATGATGCACGTGTTCTTCCAGTTCGTGGGTGTGCTTGAGCGTGGCAACGAGGCCGTCGAGGACGTAGCGGGAGACATCCAAGCCGTGGCGCGGGTTACGCAGACCTCGGCCGGAGCTATCTGACATGCGTGCGGTTAGATTCGACCACTACGGTGGCGTCGAGGTTCTCGACGTCGCCGACGTCGATCCGCCGGTGCCTGGACCTGGCCAGCTGCTTGTCCGCGTGCGCGCCGCCGGCATCAACCTCGGCGAATCTAAGATCCGTGAAGGGTTGCTTCACGACCTCTGGCCGTCGACCTTCCCCTCGGGACAGGGCAGCGATCTCGCCGGCATCGTCGAACAGGCTTGCTCCGCAGCTGACGCGTTCCACGTCGGCGATGAGGTGATTGGTTTCACCCACGACAGATCGAGCCACGCCGAACTCGTTGTGGTCGAGCCCGAGCACGTCACTGCTCGCCCGGACAACGTCGACTGGGAGGTAGCCGGCTCGCTGTTCGTCGCGGGAACGACGGCCTACGCAGCCGTTCGAGCCGTCGCCCCGACCGCCCGCGACACGGTCGTAATCGCCGGCGCCGCCGGCGGAGTGGGATCGATCGCCGTTCAGCTGGCCCGGCAAACCGGCGCGGCCGTGCTCGGAATCGCCGGGGAGCACAACCATGACTGGCTCCGCGGCCACGGTGTCGTGCCTGTCGCCTACGGACCAGGCACGGCCGAGCGCGTTCGCGCCCTGAGCGGCGGCGCCATTGACGCGTTCATCGACACGGTCGGCAACGGCTACGTGGAACTTGCTCTCGAGCTCGGCGCACCACCTGACCGGATCGACACGATCGCCGATTTCGCCGCCGTCGAACGATACGGCGTTAAAGCCGAGGGCAACCGCAACGCGGCGAGGAGCGAAGTCCTCGCCGAGCTCGCCGACCAAATCGCCCACGGCAGCCTGGAGGTGCCGATCGCGCGGGTTTACGCGCTCGACGAGGTCCGCGACGCCTACCGAGAACTTGAGCGCCACCACACGCGAGGAAAGATCGTGCTCGCGCCGTCACCCAGGAGCTGACAATGAACAGAACGACGCACGAAAGCCGGGTTGCCGATCCATCCGGCGGGATTCTTGCCGGTCCAGAAGAGGAGCTGTACGAGAGCGGACGGCAGGCTTTCAATCTCACGGTAGATCAGCGCCCCGACTACGTGGCGCTGCCGCGGACCGAGCGTGACGTGATCAGCACGGTTCAGCTCGCGGTCGAACGCGGGATGAGGATCGCGGCGCAGCGGACCGGTCACGCTGCGGCCTCGCTCCGGACGCTGGAGAACACCGTCCTCTTGCGCACTGACCACATGACCGCTGTCGACATCGACGCGCGCGAGCGAACCGCCCGCGTTCAGGCCGGTGCACGCTGGGCGGACGTCGTCCCTATGGCGTCCGACCTGGGTCTGGCTGGGCTCCACGGTGCCTCTCCAACCGTCGGGATCGTCGGCTACACGCTCACCGGAGGCCTTAGCTGGTACTCCCGCAACCACGGCCTTGCCGCCAACCACGTCCGCGCGATAGAGCTCGTCACCGCCGATGGACGGTTGCGGCGTGTAGACCATGAGCACGAGCCCGACCTGTTCTGGGCGCTCCGAGGTGGTGGCGGGGGCCTCGGGATCGTGACGGGGGTCGAGTTCGAGCTGCTCGCGATGCCCGAGCTGTATGCCGGAGCGCTGTTCTTTCCCTGGGAACGCAGTGGCGAGGTCCTCCACGCATGGAAGGAATGCCCACCGTCCCCGACGAGCTGGCCTCGGTCACAAGGATCCTTCGATTCCCGCCGCTCCCACAGATCCCCGAAGCGCTCCGCGGCAACTCGTTCGCGCTCGTGGAAGCCGTCCACCAGGGTTCGGAGACGAGCGCGGCGGAACTCCTTCAGCCTCTCCGTCGACTCGGCCCAGCGATCGACACATTCGCCAAGATCGCACCCGCCGGGATCAGCGACCTCCACATGGACCCGCAAGAACCCGTCCCCTTCACCGATGACCACCAGCTCCTACGGGACATCCCGGACGAAGCGATCGACGAGCTCGTTCGCCTCCTCGGGCCAGACTCCGACTCCCCGCTGCTCAGCTTCGAAGTCCGCCACCTGGGCGGAGCGCTCGCCCGGCAAGACCCACAACACGGGGCGCTCGGCCTCGTGCCCGGCACGTTCCTGACCTTCGGCGTCGGACTTACCCCCAACGCGGATGCGGCCGAAACCATCCGCGAGCACCTCGCGACGGTCCGCCGGACGCTCGAGACCTACGACGCCGGCTACGCCCTACCGGGCTTCACTCTGCGTCCAACCGACCCGTCGCGGTTCTACGACCCCGCCACACTCGCACGACTGCAGCGAGTGCGTCGCGAACTCGACCCACACGGCGTGTTCTCCACCGAGGGCACGACTTGAACCGATGAACGGACGTCGCCGGCCCCGGCTCCCGGGTCAGGCGCGGATCAATGCCCCGAGACGTTCGGGCTCGTAGAGGCTCTCAGAGTCAATCGGCCGACCGTCCAGCACCGCGAAGGGCGTGCCGTTGGGGTCCTGCTCCTCGAAGACCTTGTCGATCGCACGGACCCAGCTCTCGTAACGGCCCTCCCGCACGCCGGCGACATAGTCGGCGCCGGTGAGACCGACACGGCTACCGAGACCCAACAGATCCTCAGTCGTGAACCCGCCGGTCTGTTCCGGCGGCTGGTGAGCGAAGATCTCGCGACGCAGCTCATCGAATCCCCTGGCGCCGGCACCGGCGGCGACCGCGAGCGCGTTCGCCGCCCGGACCGATTCGTCTCCGAGGAAGGACCGGATTCGATACTCCACCGCGACCGCGCCGGCCGCGACCTCACGACGGACCAGATCCCCACACCGCTCTTCAAACTCTCGGCAGTAGGGGCACTGCGGATCCTCAAAGACCACCAAGCGGCGCCGAGCGCCCTCGCTACCCACGAGCACACCCCGTTCAGCAGTGTGGCCAGGCGGCGCTCCAGTTCCTTCCATGAACGACCATTCTGCCCCTTCCGCGCTCGGGCCGCCGCCAACCCGGACCGATGAATCTCGCCATCATGCCGGTGGCTCCGATCCGCCTAGTCAAGCAAGGGAGAGCTCCCGCGCGACGCTTGGCGATGAGATCAGGAGAGCCATACTGAGAGCCATGCCGGGTCGGGACTCGTTCGGTGTTCCTAGGATGGATAGTTGTGGCAAGCACTACTACCACCCGCTCGCTGAGTGGGGCGATCCTGACGACGACCCGCGACGCATCACCCGCGGGGGCGTAATGGGCGACCATCTCATCGTCCT
>DATBYI010000308.1:0-3164 GCA_036513815.1 Solirubrobacteraceae bacterium | reverse complement strand
GCGCGCGACGAGGACGAGCTTCGTGCCCGGCTCGCGCGCCAGCCGGCGCGCGGTGGCCTCCCCGATGCCGCTCGAGGCGCCGGTGACGACGGCGACGTATGGGTCTGCGGATGCCAAGGCGCCCGAAGGCTACCCCCGGCGAGGGTTCTCGATCCCCACCAGCGAGACGACCCCGCCGAGCACGACGAGCGCCGCGGCGATCTCCACCCCGACGTGGAACGCGTGTACCGAGGCGTCGACGAGCGCCCCATGGATGTCGGCCGCGCCGGTCGTCACGAGCGGCCGCGTCCGCGCCTGGTCGATCACCGCGCTTGGCACCGGCGAGTGGGCGAGGTCCCGGTCGAGCCGGGCGGCGAACGCGGCCGACACGGCGGCACCGACGGCCGCGATCGCGAGCAGGCTGGCGATTCGGGAGACGGCATTGTTGGCGCCGCTCGCCAGTCCCGAGTGGCCCGGCTGCACCGACCCGAGCACGGTCGCGGTCAGCGGCGCCACCGTAGCGGCGAGCCCGAGCCCGAACACAAGGACCGCCGGCAAGATCACCGTGGGGTAGCTCGGGTGGGCGCCCGCGCGAGCGAACAGGAGCAGGCCGGCGCCGGCCACGATCGGGCCCGCGCTCATGAACAGCCGCGGCCCGATGCGGTCCGCGAGCGCCCCGAAGCGGCGTGAGAGGGTGAAGATCATCAGCGTGATCGGCAGCAGCGACACACCCGCCGCGATCGGCGTGTAGCCGCCCACCTGCTGGAGGAACACGACGGTGAAGAAGGTGGACACTCCGAGCCCGCCGTACATCGCGAGCGTCGTGAGGTTGCCCACGGCGAAGTTGCGCACCCGGAACAGCCCGAGCGGCAGCATCGGTTCGGGCTCGCGGCGCTCCCAGGCCACGAACGCGGCGAGCAGCAGCACGCCGGCGATGATCGGCACCGCCACCCGCGGATCTCCGAACCCGTAGCGCGGCTGCTCGATCAGGCCGAACACCGGACCGCCGAGACCGAGCACGCCGAGAAGCGCGCCGAACCAATCGACGCGCCGCTCCGTCCGCCGGTCTGGCGGCAACCGGCGAATCAAGGCGATCGTGATGAGCACCGGGATCACGTTGATGACGAAGATCCACCGCCACGAGGCGACCTGCACGAGCACGCCGCCGCCCAGGGGCCCGATCACGGTCGCTACGCCCGTCCACGCCGTCCAGGTCCCGATCGTCGCGGCGCGCTCGCTCGCCTCGAAGTGATCGACGATCAACGCCAGCGTGCTCGGCACGAGCAGCGCGCCGCCGACCCCCTGGAGGGCCCGCGCGCCGATCAGGACGCCGGCGCTGGGCGCGAGCGCGCACACGAGCGAGAACGACCCGAACACGAGCAGCCCGGCGGTGAATACGCGCCGGCGTCCCATCACATCGCCGAGCGAGCCGCCGAGCAGCAGCAGCGACGAAAGCGTGAGCAGATACGCCTCGACGACCCACTGCTGGTCGGCCAGGCTCCCGTGCAGGCTCGAGCGGATGGACGGCAGCGCGACGTTGATGATCGTCGTGTCGAGGAAGACGATCCCCGAACCGACGATGCTCACGACCAGGACGGTCCGCTTGACGCCCTGGTCGTTCAAAAGGCGCCGCCGAAGGCGCCGCCGAAATATTCCATTAGCCGGTGCCGGCGGCGAGCACGGAGTTCGGCTCGTAACCAGAGAACGTCACGCTGCGCTCGAGCGGCGCGCTGCGGTTGACGATCACGCAGTAACTCTTGGTCTCGGCGACGTTCGGGACGCACGCGCGGTAGATCGTGCCCGGCTGGATCACCAGCACGCTGACGAACTGGAGGTTGCGGCGGAACTCGTCGGGCGCCCGATCGCCGATCCACGCCTGGGCGCGCGCGATCGCGTCTTGCGTGGCCCGCTGGGAGGCCTGGATCGCACCGCGATGGGCCAGGCCGGCGGCGGCGATGGCGGCGGTCACGGCGAGCACGACGGCCGTGCCGGCGTAGTCGCGCGCGACGATCATGGGCAGGTCCCCGCGCAGCCGCCGCAGGATCATCCCGATCGGGCGCGACAGCAGGAGCACCGCCAACAGGTTCGCGACGAGCGCCAGCAGTCCGGCCGCGGCGAGTGACTCCGTCGCTCCGGCCGGGGGTAGCTCGTGCCCGATGACGGCGTCGGCGGCGATCAGGACGATGAACGACGGCCACAGCCAGGCGCCGGCGCGCCGCCAGCGCATCCGCACGAGGCGGGCGCGCGCATGCGACAGCGGTGCGCCGTCCATGCGTCGAAGACTAAGGCGTCGAGCCCTCTTCAGGCGGACTCTGGAACAAGGCGCCGCCGTCCGGCGCCGCCGAAAAATCTCAATAAACTCGACTGCACCCAATCGGAGCCTGGCCGGAGATCCCGGAGGGCTCAGTCAACGGGGCTTGGAGGCGGAGATCCCGCTCCGGCCTCAGGAGAAAGGGAAAACTGGAGAGATGGCCACTGAAACGGCTGAGCCTGCTGCCGACGGGGCGGCGGCGGTAGATCACCTCACGACCGAGGACCGCATCTGGCTGCTCCGCGCGATGCTGCTGATGCGCGGGTTAGAAGAGCGCGCGATGACCTTGTACCGGCAGGGGAAGGTCCCCGGCTCGTTCTACGACGGATACGGGCAGGAGGCGGTGTCCGCCGGCGCCGCGTTCGCGATGGGACCCGAGGACCGGCTCTGCATCCTGCACCGCGACCTCGCGGCGCACCTGATCCGCGGCGTCACACCGTCCCGGATCCTCGCCCAGTACATGGGCCGCGCCACCGGGATCACGGGCGGTCGCGACGGCAACGTCCACTTCGGCGACCGCCACCTGGGTTGCGTCGGAATGGTCTCGATGCTGCCCGACATGATGCTGGTCGCCACCGGGATGGCGATGGCCTTCAAGCTGCGCGGCGAGCGCCGCTGCGCGCTGACCTGGTTCGGCGACGGGTCCACCTCGCGCGGAGACTTCCACGAGGCGATGAACTGGGCCGGCGTGCAGAAGCTCCCCGTGATCTTCGTCCTGGAGAACAACCAGTACGCGTACTCGACGCCGGTGGCCAAGCAGTTCGCGGTCGACCCAGTGGAGCACGCCGCGGCTTACGGGTTCGTCGGGCTGGCCGTCGACGGCAACGACGCCGAGGCGATGTTCGAGGCCACGCGGGCCGCGCGCGAGCGTGCG
>DATBYI010000307.1:0-4573 GCA_036513815.1 Solirubrobacteraceae bacterium | reverse complement strand
GACGGTCCGGGATATCGCAAGCGCCGCCGGCGCATCGGTGGGAAGCGTCAACTATTACTTCAGGAGCAAGGACGAGCTCCTCCGCGCCGCCGTCGCCGAGACGGACGCTCGGTTTCGCAGCCAGGTTCGAGAGGCGGTCGAAGAGGCGCCGGAATATCCGGCCAAGCTCGTGCGCGTCGTGGATCTCTGCTTTCCCGACGAGGCAGCGGACGGTCCCGACTGGGCGGTTTTTGTCGACTTCTGGTACCGGGCATCACGGCACGAGTCCTACCGCTCGATATTTGAGGAGGCGCACTCCGAGTGGATCGCGTTGCTCAGCCAGGTGCTGGCTGATGGCGCGGCGGACGGCGTGTTCTTCCTGAGCGCGGACCCGCGGGACGAGGCACTGGCCTTCGCCTCGATGATCGACGGACTCGCGCTGTACACACGCGTGACGAAGCACGTTGACGGTGACACGGCGCGGCGAATAGCCAAGGAGCACATTGACGCTCTCTGTCAGAAGGCGGCACCGAGTCGTCGAGTGAAGCAACGATCGGATATGGGGGTCACACGATGAAGGCTGCTGTGTTCTTGGAACCTGGGGTGCTCGACGTGCTCGATCGTCCAGAGCCGGCCGGGCTCGCTTGCGACGAGGTCCTAGTCGAGGTCGAATGCTGCGGGCTATGCGGTAGCGACGTGCACGCAATCGCCGTTCCCCCGGGCCACCCGACCGCGCCCAACACGATCATGGGTCACGAGTTTGTCGGGCACGTCGTGGCGCGCGGGAGCGGCGTCGAGGAACCTGCCGTCGGCGCGCGGGTGGTGATCGACCCTGATCCGAAGTGCGGCTCGTGTGCGAATTGCCAGCGCGGAATGCCGTACGCCTGCCTGCGGCTGCGCGCGATCGGCGTCTACCGCGACGGCGGCCTCGCGGCGCACTGTCGCGTCCCCGCGCGGGCCGCGTTTGAGATCTCCGAGACCGTGCCCGCCTCCCTCGCCGCGATCGCCGAGCCCCTCGCCTGCGTCGTGCATGGCGTGCAGCGCAGCGCCGTGCAGCCGGGCGAGAGCGCGTTGGTGTTCGGCGGCGGTTCGATCGGGTGCATGTTCGCGGCTCTGCTCAGCAGCTCCGGCGCCTACCCGACTGTGGTACTGGAGCCGGTGGCGCGGCGACGCGAGATCGCGCTGCAGTGTGGTGCCGATTACGCGCTCTCACCGGAGGAGTGGGCGAGGTCCGGACGGGAGTTGCTGCCCGGAGGCGCCGACGTCGTGGTGGACGCGGTGGGATCACTGTTCGCGGCTGGGCTCGAGGCCGTGGCGACAGGGGGGCGCATCGTGCTCATTGGCATGAACTCGACTGCGCGCGCCGAGGTCGCGCAGAACGAGATCACCCGGCGCGGACTGTCCGTGCTCGGTTCCTACATAACCAACTTCACGTTCCCAACGGCGATCCGTGTGCTCGAGCGTGGGGTGCCCGACCTGTCACCGATAGTCACCCATCGCCTCACCCTCGACGAGGTGCGCCTCGGCCTCGAGCTGTTGCGGACAGGCGAGGCGCTGAAGGTGGTGATCGACCTCAATGGAAGCCGCTGAGCTGACGGAGCACCCGGCCAGGGCGGCGGTCTCGATCGCGAACGCGCCGTGCAGCTATGGCGCGTTCGAGGAGACCATCGGGGTAGATCCACTCGTCCCCGACGCGGTGGCGCTGCTCGACCAGGTGGCCGCTGCAGGCTATGCCGGGATCGATCTCGGGCCGGTGGGCTACCTCGGGAACGTGGAGGAGCTTCCAGCCAGGCTCGCGGACCGGCGCCTCGCCCTCGCCGGTGGATTCATGCCCCTATCGTTCGGCGACCGCCACCGGCTTGCCGACGAGATCGGGCAACTGGACGCGCTGTTGGACACGTTCGATGCTGCGGGCTCGTCCGCCTGCCG
Organism: Solirubrobacteraceae bacterium; assembly: GCA_036513815.1. Taxonomy (GTDB): domain Bacteria; phylum Actinomycetota; class Thermoleophilia; order Solirubrobacterales; family Solirubrobacteraceae; genus Palsa-465. Next base: position 2,665 of record DATBYI010000307.1, on the reverse strand, counting down.
CCCGAGGCCGACGCTGGCCGGGACCACCCCGCCTCATGCCCGGCTCGGGCCATCCGGCACCGCGCGGTGGTCGCTCGCAGAGTGGCGGGCCTACGCGGACGGCGTCTCGACAGCGAGCGAGCGATGTCGGAAACGAGGTTATGAGCCGACGTTTCACCACCACATCGGCACCGAGATCGAGACCCCCGAGCAAATCGATCAGCTGCTTTCGCTCACCGACGTCGGGCTGTGCTTGGACACGGGTCACCTGGCGGTAGCGGGCGGAGATCCCCTGGAGGCGGTGCGCAGCTGGGGTCCACGTATCAATCACGTGCACATGAAGGACGCCGATATGCACGCCCTGGCCTCGCTCGAAGCCGAACGCGCCCCCGTCGATGATCTGTGGCGGGGGCAGGTCTTCGTCGCGCTCGGCGACGGCGGCCTCGAATGCGGGCGCTTCCTGGCCGCCCTGGGGGAGATCGCCTATCGGGGCTGGATCGTGGTCGAGCAGGACATCTTCCCCCAGCGCGGCCCGCTGGCCGACAAGGTGCGACTCGACCAGGAACGCAGCCGCGAGTTCCTGACCCGCTACGGACTGTGAGTTTCCTGACCGCCGAGCTTCGCTACGACCCGTTCGCGGAGCTCGGAGTCGAGGATCCCTATCCCCTCTACGCGCGCCTGCGCGACGAGGCCCCGGCCTATCACAACCCCGACCGGGACTTCTGGGCCCTCTCGCGGTTCGAGGATGTCCAGGCCGCCGCGCGCGACTGGGAGACCTTCTCGAGCGAGCCGTGCGTGGACCCTGACTACGTCGGGGTTCGGCTGCGCCTGAACAGCTTCCTTGACCTCGACCCGCCGATGCACGACCTGCTCCGGCGGATCGTGAAGGCCCACTTCACGCCCAAGGCCATCAAAGAGTTGGAAGTCGTCACCGGCGCCGTCGCCAGCGAGCTGGTAGAGACATTCGTCGCCGCCGGCGAGACCGATCTCGCTCGAGATTTCGCCTGGGGTCTGCCCCTCAAGGTCACGATGACGCTGCTCGGCCTGCCGCGGGAGGACTTCCCCTTCCTGCGCGACACCTTCGAATTGCTGTGGCAGGACAACCGGTTGTGGATCGAGCCCGCGCCAGACGCGCCGTCCCGGGTGGCCGCCGCCCGGATCCACGAGTACTTCGCTGCCCGGCTGCTCGAGCGCGAACGACACCCCACCGCTGACGTGCTTTCGACGATCGCCGCAGCGCACGCCACCGAGGAACTCGCGATCGACGTACTTGCCGAGCTCGCGATCGTCCTTTACATCGCCGGTTACGAGACGACCGCGAATCTGCTCTCCAACTCGGTGCTGCATCTCGCCGAGCATCCCGAGCAGCGAGCGTGGCTGGTCGCCCATCCAGACCGGCTCCAGGATGCGGTCGAGGAGCTGCTCCGGTTTGACGCGCCGGTGCAGGTTCTGGCGCGAAACACGACAAAGCCGGTCGAGCTGCACGGTCGGCTGCTGCCGGAAGGAGCCCGTGTGCTGCTGCTCTACGGAGCGGCCAACCGGGATCCGCGGCGATACGACGATCCGGATCGGCTCGATCTGGGACGTCCGGTGCTACGACACCTCTCCTTCGGTAACGGCATCCACCACTGCCTCGGCGCGCCCCTGGCTCGCCAGGAGGCAAGGGTCGCCCTCGCCACTCTGCTCGCCCGGGTCCCCGACTACGAGATCAGCGGGCCCGTGGTGCGAAACACGAACATGGTCTCGACGCGGGGCCTCGTCTCGCTGCCGGCGAGCGTCCCGGCGGACGCGAAGCCGTAAGCAGCTGGCCGGCCGACGGCCGAGCAACCTTCGACGGCCGGCGACGGGATTCGCGGAGAAGCGGACTCGTCTGCTACTCGCAGTCGACGTTCGGAGGCGTGTCTCCCGCTCCGTGCCGAAAAGCCACGGTATCACGGGCTTGAAGAGTGGGAGCTAGCCGGACTCGAACCGGCGACCTCCTGGTGCGATGCATCTGCAGGGCGCGACGATCGGCACCGCCGGTTCGCGAACCGTACGTGCGCGGTTGTGATGGTTCGCCTGAGACCTCTTCAGTCCGTGAGGCGGGACCGGAGGTGGTGCCCCGGCGGTCCCCCGCCGCCGCCGAATCCGCGATTGTCGACCCTCAGGCGCTGCTCTACGCGTTGCTTGCCGCAACCCAACCTCGCCAGCACAACCACGGTGTAATTGCCGCTGAAGCTCGGTGCGGTGAGCGTCTCTGAGTGCCAGCCCGGAGATAACGGCCCGGAGTTGACCGACTCCACGACGTTGCCGTTCGGCGTCGTGATGAGCGTAGTCACCGAGTCAGTGTCGTAGCGTAGCCCGAACTCCACCCCGAACCTGTCGCCTCCCCTCACGTCGTTGGGCGCGAACACATACGCGAGCGGCGGGGCGAAGCGAGTTGTGAAGGTATTGTCGCCGCCATTAGACGAGCCGTCCGGGTTCGTCGCGACGAGCTGGAAATGGTACGTGGTGCACGGCGCCAGATCCCAGATGTTCGCCGAAACCCGTTGCTTCTTCGGCACCCTGCAGTACGGGCTGGGAGGGGCGATACCGAACGGGCACGAGCCGATGGTGCCCGGACGCGTCTGTGATCCGTAAGCGGTCGTGGTCCCGTACTCGAAGAAGTACCGGGTGATGTCGCCGCCCCTGACATTGGGCCCCGCCA
>DATBYI010000306.1:0-8563 GCA_036513815.1 Solirubrobacteraceae bacterium | reverse complement strand
GGGGTGCTGGTGAATACCAGCAGCGTCAACGGCTTCTGGGCGAGTTTGGGTCCCCGTATGCCGAACAGCGCCTATGCCACGGCCAAGTTCGCGGTCAAAGGCTTCACCGAGGGCCTGATCGAAGACCTGCGCACCAATGCGCCACAGGTCCGGGTCGCCCTCGTCATGCCCGGGCACGTAGGGACCGACATCCTTGCCAACACCCGCCGCGCCCACGGCACCGCCGAGCCCGAGGACACGAACGCTGCGCGGATCGAGACCGCTTTCCGGGAGAGGGCGCGGCTCACCGCGGCCGCCGCAGCCACAATCATGCTCGACGGCGTGCGGTCAGGCGCTTGGCGGATCCTCGTCGGCGAGGACGCCAAGGCGCTTGACGCGGCCGTCCGCGCCAGGCCCGAGGTCGCCTACGACTACGCCAAGCTTGCCATGAGAGCCGCAAAGACAGCGGTAGAAGACCGGGCCCGCAGCTGGGTGGCCACGGTCCGTTCCTTGTTTCCCTCGTGACTTACACACACGTCGGCCAATCCTGAGGGTTAGACCGCGGCTGTGGTGTGGGTCCCGAGGGGGTCGCGTTCGGCGGCCGTCGCGTCGTCGCGGTCGGTGGAGCGGCTCAGTTCGCGCCACCGCTCATCGGAGGCGAGCTGTGCGTTAGCAGCCGCGGTCGCGTAGGCGTACGCCTCGCTGCCCAGCAGCAAGCGTACGGGGGGATCGTCCATGTCGGCGACCTGGAGGACGACTTGGGCCACCTTGGCGGGGTCGCCGAGAGGGCGCCAGGACGAGTCGTGCATCGCGGCGGCAGCACCGACGGTCTGTTGGTAGGGCTCACTGATCTCGGGCACGGTCATCGACGAGCCGGCCCAGTCGGTCGCCATGCCGCCCGGTTCGAGCGAGGTCACTCGGATTCCAAGTGGGGCGACCTCGGCGGCGAGTACCGCGGAAAAACCCGCGGTGGCCCACTTGGCGCTTTGGTAGGCCGACAGGCCGGGGGTCGCCATCCGGCTGCCTACGGAGGTGATGTTGATGATGTGCCCGCTGGCCTGTTCGCGCAGGACCGGCAGTGCGGCCCTCGTGGTGTACACGGTTCCAAAGAAGACCGCCTCGATCTGATCGCGGAACGCCTTCTCGCTCATGTCCTCGACGGAGGCAAGGTCGGCATAACCGGCGTTGTTCACGACGACATCGAGCCGGCCGAACCTGTCCAGCGCGGCCTCGACGGCCGCGGTCGCCTGGGCGGGCACGGCGACATCCTGCGCGATCGTGCGTAGCCGATCGCCGTTCTGCGCAACGAGCCCTTCGAGAACCTCCGGGCGACGAGCGGTTGCGAGTACAGAGTCGCCCCGGTCGAGCGCGGCCTTGACAATCTCCCGGCCGAGACCGCGGGAGCTTCCTGTGATGAGCCAGACCTGGGACATAACGACGTTCCTTTCTAAACAGTTGGTTAGCTAATGGAATCACCCTTTCTTCGACTTGTCAACTGAACGGTTAGTCCGCTACTCTACAAACGGATGGTCCGAGACGCCGAGGCCACCCGACAGCGCCTGCTCGACGCGGCCGCGGAGGAATTCGCTGCCCGTGGGATCGCCGGCGCGCGCGTCGATCGAATCGCCCATGCGGCCCGGTCAAACAAGGCGCAGATCTATCACTACTTCGGCAGCAAGGACGGGCTGTTCGACGCCGTCTTCGACCGGATCGTGAAGGCAACCGTAAGCGAGACGCCGATCGACCCGAGCGACCTTCCCGAGTACGCGGGGCGACTCTTCGACCGCTACGAGCAGCACCCGGAGATCCAGCGCCTGGCGACCTGGCATCGTCTCGAGCGCGCTGACGGGGATCCCCCGATCGGTGCGATCGTCGCCAGCAACGCCGCCAAGGTGAAGGCGATCGCTCAAGCGCAGGAGGCGGGACTACTCACCACGCGCTTCGAGCCAGCCGTCCTCTTGGCCCTCGTCCTGACCATCTCGGGGACCTGGTCCTCCACGACCCCCGAATACTCCGGTCTCGTCAAACGACTCTCGGTGGCGAAGCGCCGCCAGGCGGTCGTTAATGCCGTCGCGACGCTGCTCGGCTAGGTGCTATTGGGACTCGCCGCTGCCGTCACCGCGGCGCTGGCGGAGCCGCCAGTACAGGGGCACACCCACATAGGCAAGCAACGCGGTGGCGATGAGCCCAAGGATCCCGATGAGCCAGCCGGGAGCGAACGTCAGCACGAGAACGGTGCCCAGCAGTCCCAAGGGAAGCAGCCAGGGCACGATCATTTTCCATCGCACGGCGCGCACCTCTCACGCGGCTTGTCTGCGGGGCGCGATCGCTCGCGGCTGGGCATTGCTCTCCGGGTCAGCGCGACCAATGCCATCGCCTCCTTGGTGTCCAGCTGGTCAGCGAGCGGAAGCCTACGGTCGCGCACATCGATCGGACTGGCGTCGTACAGGTACACGAGACGGGAAACCATCGGCGCAAGACTAGGCGTCAGGCGAGACAGTCGAGCCGCTCGCCCAGAGTGACACGCACGGGACCGACGCCGCGCTCGGTCCCCCGCCTAAAGGCCGCTAAAGATCCGGCTGCGCGTCTAAAGAGGCGGCGAAAAGAATGTGCGGGCGACCGATGTGCGCACCGTCGCCTGTCCGCAGAATCGCCGACGGCAGACAGACCAGCGAGATCGGAAATCGCCGATCAATGCGCCGTCAATCCATCTGTGGGAAAGGGACACCATGAGCACAAACTCGCCTTCGCCGTTGGAAGTTCCTACCGTCGCCACGGCGACGACGCCGCGATTGCACCCGTCGCGTCGTCGGCGGCGGAGGGTGCTGACGGCACTAGGCGGGAGCGCCGTCGTCGCACTCGCCGCAGCGGCGGTCAGCTTCGCGAGCATCCCGGACAGCAGTGGCGTGATTCACGGCTGCTACGACAACAACGCCTGGGCGCACACATTGAGGGTCATCGACACGGCGAAGACTTCGCGCTGTCCGCGCGGCACGACCAGCCTGAACTGGAACCAGACCGGTCCTCAGGGCCCGGCCGGGTCGCAAGGCGCTGCCGGCGCCCGGGGTGCCACCGGGCCGCAAGGGGCCACTGGCGCCCAGGGTCCGGCCGGGCCGCAAGGGGCCACTGGCGCCCAGGGCGCCACCGGGCCGCAAGGACCTGCGGGCAACCAGGGACCTGCGGGCAACCAAGGACCTGCGGGCAATCAAGGACCCGCGGGGCCTCAATACGCCGCCTCGGGCATCGTCGTCGGTAATGGCACCTTCCAGGCCCTGACCGAGTCGCCCGGCGTCAACGTCACTGTGACGCACAACAGCACGGGACAGTGGACGTTCAACGCCACGGGGCTCGGGAACGGTTGTCCCGTGCCCGCGCTGACGTCCGCCAGTCCCGCGGTGACATACATAACTTCCGGCAGCTGCGGCGGGGGCACCGTGAGCATCGGAGTCGCCTCGAGCGACGGCCAGGACGACGCCTGGTCGTTCACGATCGTCGGTGTCCAGACCGGCGCGACCGGCGCCACGGCCGCCTCCGCGTCGACGCACCGGATCACGATCGGACGCTGACGGAAAGCGCGCACCCGCAGGTCGCGCGCCGGGCGTCGCTCGAGATCGACATCCGCACGATCGGGGGCCTCTTCATCGAGGCCCCCGATCGGTCGTCCGACCCAGCCTGCCGGACGCGACATCCGGCGGCCAGTGCTAGGCGAGCCAACCGCCCGGCTCGAGCGTGAGACGTTCCCGCGGAAACGTGGCGGTGAAACAACTTTGTGCGTCGGGCGATCCTGGAGAAGAGGCGTCCGGATGACCGCCGTTCAGTTCTCCTAAGTTAAGCCGTGTTAGCGCGCACATAATTCCGTTTGGCACAAGGCCTGATGGGTATCGACCGCCTTGGACTGGGAGTAACGGAGGTGGGAGGCCAGACATGACACGGTCCATCCGATTGGTTGCGGCGCTACTCGCAGCGGGGAGCACGGCGCTCGCGCCGGCGATTGCGCAGGCGGCATCGCACGCGCACCCGTCCGCGCGAGCGCAGGCGGCATCGCACGCCCACCCGTCCGCGCGAGCGCAGGCGGCACAGGCATCACCCTCGGCGCCGGCGCCGAGCACGACACCGTCGTCGGTGACCGCGATGCCGGGCTCGGCCTCCGCGACCGTCCGCTGGCAGGCTCCCCCGACGGTCGACGGCGCCCCGGTGACCTCCTACACCGTCACCGCGTCTACCGGCCAGACGATGACCGCCGACGAGCCCAACCACTGGGCGATCGTCCCTGGTCTGACCGACGGCGCGCCGGTGACGTTCACCGTCACCGCGACGAGCACGGCCGGCACCTCTGCGCCGTCGCCCGCCTCGGCGCCAGTCACCCCGGAACCGGTAGCCCCGCCGCGCGACGTGCTCCGGGCGCGCCCGCAGTCGGTCGCCTATGACAAGTACTCCCTGATCGTCGGCGGACGCCGGGTGCTGGTTTGGGCGGGCGAGTTCGACTACTACCGGCTGCCCTCGCCGTCGCTGTGGATCGATCGCCTCGAGGAGATGAAGGCCGCCGGATTCAACGCGGTCAGCATCTACTTCGATTGGGACTACCACTCAGCCGCGCCCGGGGTCTACAACTTCGATGGCGTCCGCGACATCAACCTGCTGCTCAACGACGCCCAGCGCGTCGGGCTGTACGTGATCGCGCGGCCGGGTCCGTACATCAACGCCGAGACTGACGCCGGCGGCCTGGCCGGCTGGCTCGCGTCCGAGCCGGCTGGCTCGCGCAACCCCGACCCCCAGTATCTGGCCGCCGCCGACCAGTGGCTGTCGGAGGTCGATCCGATCATCGCCGCCCACCAGATCACCCGCGGCGGTGACGTGATCATGTACCAGATCGAGAATGAGTATGGCTACACCAACCCGCAGGGCGAGGCCTACTTCGGCAACCTCGAGGCCCAGGCCAAGGCCGACGGGATCGACGTGCCGACCTACACCAACGATGTCGGCAGCTACGCCAACGGCTGGGCGCCCGGCACCCCCGACGCACCCGACCTGATCGGCTCAGACCAGTACCCCGAGGGGTTTGACTGCTCGAACCCCAACGTGTGGGGCAGCCCGCCGGTGCTGACCAGCGACCACGAGCCCGGCATCCCACTGATGGTCCCCGAGTACCAGGGCGGCTCGTTCGACTCGTGGGGCGGCGTCGGCTACTCCGGCTGCGCGCAGCTGACGGGGCCCGACTTCGAGAACACGTTCTACAAGTACTACATCGCCCAAGGGGCGACTATGCAGAGCATCTACATGACCGTCGGCGGGACCGACTGGGGCTTCAACCCGGCGCCGTTCATGTACACCTCCTACGACTACGGCTCACCCATATCCGAGCCCGGGACGCTGTCGTACAAGTACCCCGAGCTCAAGCTCGTCGGTGAGATGTCCCAGGCGCTGCCGGACCTGACGATGACCGACCAGGTCACGCCGCCGGCGATCCCGGGCCTGACGACATTCGAGGAGCGCAATCCGGTAACCGGAGCGACCTTCCTCTACCTCGGCAACGACGGCAGCGCGCCGGTCACCGCGACGCTGCCCAGCGGCCAGCCGGTCACGGTGCCTTCCCATGAGGCCAAGTTCCTGGTCTCCAATGTCCGCTTCGGCGGCCAGGACCTGGTGGCCACGACCTCGGAGCTCGTCACCCAGCTCACGATGGCCCGCGGGCGTGACATCGCGCTGCTTGACGGCGACTCCGGCGCCGCCGGGCAGACCGTTCTGTCCTACGCGCACAAGCCGACCGTGCGTGTCCTGTCCGATCCGTCGGGCACGGCGATCACCTGGCATTGGGATCCGTCCTCACGCCAGCTGACGCTGCACTACACCCACGACGGCCTCGCCCAGGTCTCGATCCGCTCCGGCCGTTCGCGACTGGATCTGCTGCTGGCCGACGCCACCACCGCGGGCCAGTTCTGGGTCGAGCACACAGCCGGCGGCTCGCTGCTCGTCCGCGGGTCCTCGCTGGTGCGCACCGCAGCCGTGAGCGGAAGTCGGGCGGCGCTGACCGGCGACACCACAGCCTCCGGGCCGATCACCGTCTGGGCCCCGCCGGGGGTGCGCGGGCTGACCTGGGACGGGCGGACGTTGGCGGCGGGTCGCGCGCCCAGCGGCGCGCTGACCGCGTGGCTGCCGGGGCCGCCTTCGAGCATCGCGCTGCCGTCGCTGCGACAGGGCTGGCGCTTCGCCTTCGAGTCGCCTGAGCGCCTGCCGGGCTTCGATGACTCAAGCTGGCCGGTGGCCGATCATCAGGTCACCGACAACCCAATCCAGCCGACTTCGACACCGGTGCTCTACGCCCAGGACTACGGATTCGACCATGGGTTCGTCTGGTACCGCGGACACTTCACCGCCACCGGGAACGAGAGCGCGATCGCGTTGACTGCCGACACCGGGCCGTTCGGGTCCTTCGCGGTCTGGCTCAACGGCCACTACCTCGGTTCGGCGACGACGCAGACAGCCACCCATCCGTTCGCCAACATGGACGATTCGACGGTCAGCCAGACGTTCAGCTTCCCCGCCGGCACAGTCCGGTCTGGGCAGGACAACGTCGTCTCGGTCCTCACCGAGAACATGGGCCAGGACGAGTCGTTCGCGAACTCGTTGCAACTGGACTCCGACAAGACGCCGCGCGGGCTGGAGAGCGCCACGTTGAACGTGTCCAGCGGCACCGCGCCCGCGGTCACCTGGCGGCTGGAGGGCGCCTCGGCAGCCCAAGTGGCGCGCGACCCGGTTCGCGGCCCGACCAACCCGGCGGGGTTGGCCGGCTCGGACGCCGGCTGGGCGCTGCCGTCCTATCCGGACGGGTCGTGGACCCCGGTCGCGCTACCCGACGCATGGGCCACGCGCTCGGTGCCGCCGGGCGTGGGCTGGTACCGCACGCACTTCGCCCTGCACGTACCGTCTGGGGTGTGGGCGCCGCTGGGACTGAAGCTGACGCCCCCGGGCGGCGGCACGCCCGGGCCCGGCGCGGCCAACTTCCAGGCGCTCATCTACCTCAACGGCTGGCTGATCGGTCGCTACATCAACAACCTTGGGCCCCAGAACACGTTCTACCTGCCCCAGGGGCTCCTGCGGACCGACGGAAACAACACTCTGGCTATCGCCGAGTGGAGCCTGGCCCCCGGCGCCGGCGGACTGGGCAAGGTGTCGCTGGTGCCCTACGAGATCGAACGGGGCGGGATCCCGGTGCGTGACGTGGTCAGCCCGGGCTGAGCCGCCGGCGCGTCTGGAGCTACGCAGCTCTCCGCAGCGGAGCGACTAGGCGAGCGGAGGGTCCGATCGAGACCTTCACAGCACTTCGTCTAAAAACGTTCCCGCGGAAACGTGACGGTGAAACAACTTTGTCCGTCAGGCGTTCCTCCTGTCGTGAGGCTCGACGCGACGGGATCGTCGTCGGGGCGGTCGTTCGCGGCCGGTTGCAGCCTTCTCCCAAAGCTCGTGTTTCGCCGCTCCGCGAGCGAGGCGACAGCGGTGATCGGGGAGTTACCGCTCGAGTTCGCGCTTCTTCACGGAGCGATCTCAACCGACTCGACCAGGTCCTCGTAGACGACGTTGAAGATGTGTGCGGCCATAGATGGGACGCTCCGGCGAAGAGCCCACGAACTGAGCTTCCGTTCTAGCTGAGGCCGTCGCGAAAACCGTGCGAGTTGTGACGAACACACAACCGCCCGACGCGAGTCGGTGGCGCTGAGGGCAATTAATGGGAGGCTGGTCGAGAAAGCGTCCTATATGGGCGGTTTCTCGACCAGGCCCCGGGGCCCGGTTCCGTTGGTTGTGAAGAGGCCACAAAGACTCGCGACACAGCGGGGTTCACGCGACAGCCTCAGCCCGAAGCGGAAGCCCGGGATCGTCTGCTCGGGGCTGGCGCGATTGCTGAGATCCAGCGGCCAGCTCAGCGCTGGTGACTTACGGCGCGAGCGACAGTGGCGTCCGGGCCCACGAGATGGCTGCCTCAGCGACTCGCTTCCACCCTTCGCTGCTCGGTGCTGGTTTGCCTACGCTGCGGCGTGTTCCACGCCGAGACGTTGCCGCGCGGCCGCGCGATCGACGCCTAGCGCGCCCAGCAGCACTGCCGCAGGATCCGGAGGTTGGAGAGCGAGGATGTGGGCGAGCACCTCGGGGCCGGTGACCTGGAGCTTCCGATGACCCTCGCGCTTGTACGCTGCCTCGAGCACTTTCTTTGCCGCGGGCGTCATGCGGAAGCGATCTTTTTTCGCGACGTCTCTGATCCTCGGCTTCTTCGGCACGGCGCGCATCGGCAGTGGGGGAGCGTCGGTGCCGGCCCCCAGGCCGAGGGCGTCCAGGGCTTCGCGATCGAGCGACTCGAGGGCTTGGCGAGCTTGCTGCAGGTTCACGCCCAGCACGGCTTCGATCGAGGGATCCTCGAACAGGGCGAGCAGGATGTGGTCGGTGCCCGTGCGGCGATCGCCTCGGCGACGAGCTTCCTCGCTGGCCCGCAGATAGATGGCCCAGGCGTGAAGCGTCTCTGGCGCAGCGGATTCGGTGGTCATGATGAGTCCTTGTTGTATTTGGTGTGCACGGATTGGCGGGTGACGCCCAA
>DATBYI010000305.1:0-4496 GCA_036513815.1 Solirubrobacteraceae bacterium | reverse complement strand
TGATCAGAATCAGCATGTAGCTGATCAGGCCCAGCAGCGCCACCGGGATTCCGACCAGGCTCGCGTATCTCGACGTCTGCACCGTCTCGCAGCCGTGCGAGATCCCGCAGATCGGGCGCAGACCGGCATAGTGCACATACGTGAGATAGCCGGCGATCCCGACCCCGGCCAGGCACAAGGCGACGCTCGCGCGGCGCAGGAGGACGTCCGTCACCGTGACCTCCCAAGCAGCCCGTCGATCGCCTGCACGAACGGCCCAGCCTGCAACGAGGACGGCTGGAACAGTCGCAGAGGGCCTCCGACCCTCCCAATCAGAAACGACGGCGTCTCATCGATCCCGTCCTGGGACGCGACCTCATTGGCCTGAGCGAGCGCTCCGCCGGCCGCCGGAGTGCGACTCGCGCGGAGTGCTGCGGAAACATTCAGTCCCGGAACAGCCTCGAGCAGTCGGCCGATGTACGCCGGCGTGACGTAGCCAGTGTTCTCGTCGCCCTGGTTGAGATACAGCAGGTCGACGAAGTTCCAGAGCCTGTCCTGTTGACCCGTGGCGGCTGCTACGCGGCCGGCCGCAACGGAGTCAGGACCAATGAAGGAGAGATTCTCGAACCGCATCGACACCTCGCCTGTCCGCACGTACCGCTGGACCAGCGTCGGCAGCGCCTGAACGGTGTACTCGTCGCAATACGGACACTGGAGATCGGCGAACTCGACGATGCGGACGGGCGCGTCAGCTCTACCGAGCAACGTTCCGTGCTGCGGCAGACCAGCGAATAGACGACTCGAGAACGAGGCGCCGATCAGCTTGCCGCCACCCGCCGCACTGGCGGTGGAACTGCCGCCGCTAGAGATGGCTATGGACAGCGCCACCACCATTACTGCCGCCGCGAACATTCCGTAGAGCAGGCGCAGGCGTTTGCGCCTCGTGGCCGCGGCCCGCGCTCGCATCGCCGCGGCCTCGCGCGCTTCGCGCGCCCGTAGCTTCCGGCCCTGACGCGCGCTCATCAGGACCGGCCTGGCCCGCGGAACCGCAGAGGTTGATCGAGCTTTCCGGACGGCACAACCACAAGATACTACATAGCGTCGTACGTGCTGCGTTTGAAACGCCTAGCCATGGACTGACGGATCCCGAGACGCGCCGCCACACCGGACGTGGGCGTACTACTATGAGGCGTAGTAGTATGAGAGCCCGGCCCCAAGGTCCGCGGATTCTTCTCTCCTCGACCAGAAAGCGAGCCATGACCAACAAAGTCATCATCGGAGTCCTGCTAGGCATCGTCTTACTCGGTGTCTTCGGCACACTCGTACCCCTCATCCTCTTCTCATTCCTCACCCTCGGCGTCGGCACCGCGGTACTACGTGGCGGCCGCCGCCTGGCATCACGACGGCATGACGGCAAGCGCCTGAAGGCGTAAATCGCAGCCGGAGCTCGTCCGTTTTGCGATGTGTTCGCAGAGGGACGGAGCACGCTTAGCCTGAGTAAACCATCCACCAGAGATGCGATGCGCGTCTCGCAACGGAAGTCCGTGCCGGGGCCGCCCGATCATGTATCGGAGGTATAGATAGCGGCTAAGCGCTTATTCGAAGCGAGTTCCTGGTGGCTTCTGGTTGGAGGTGGCTTCTGGTCGCAGTCGCGTCAACCCATTCAGTCACGCTAGTTGAGCGGTGACCGACGAAGTCGTCGTGGGCACGACCAATCGGCCCGCATGATCGTGAGCGGGGCCACGCGCAGCGGCCCAACGGGCCCGTACCGGGCGCGTCCATAAGACAGGGCTGCCGGAAGAAGGGCGCCGGGGGTGGCGCTAGCTTCTCGCATCTATGATCCGGCGTCGTAGCTGAGTACCAAAAGCCTCGAAACGCCGCGCGGGTCGGCCGAAGATGCAGACACCGACCACAAGGAGGACCATCGTCATCAACACGATCACACAGGGCTGCGAGGAGAGAATCGGCAGGTTGAACGTGGCGTGCGCCGAGGCTGCGCCGCTGATAAGCCAGATCAGCGTGCCCATCCCCGACAAAAGGCCGAGCGACGCGGCCAGACGCAACGACGGTAGCCGCCAGTCGATCGGCTCACCCAGGAGCGCGTCCACACGCTCAGGGGAGATCCCCTTGGCCCCGGGTGGCCCGCTCTCATCGAACGCGAGCAGCGCCGAAGCCAGCGGAGCGACTTCGCCGGCGCTCGCTCGGACCGCGGCGTGATCTGCGCTCAGTTCGGCCACCTCGGCGTACCGCTCGGAAAGTGACCGCAGGACGGGAACGAAGAAGAGTGCCCGGCTGAGGATCCGCGCGTACGCCAGACGGAGCGGATCTCGGACCCGGCGGTGGTGATGCTCGTGCGCGAGGACTGCGTCTAGCTCGGCCTTGGTCAGCAGCTCTACCGTTCGCCGGGAGACGTAGACCCTGGGATGCAGATAGCCGGCGCAGAAGGCCTGGGGCAGCGGATCGGCGATGACGGTGACGCGGGGGTCTTTGTCCAGTGGCTCGACCACTCGGATCTGATCGACCAGTGACCGGTAGGACCCGAGCTGTCGCCAGGACCCTCGGAGTCCCAGGATGATCGAGGTTGCTCCGGTCGTCGCGAGCGCCAGCAGGAGGGCTGCCGCGAAGTTCAGGTTCGGATAGGTGAAGTGAATACCGGCGACCAGAACCGGGCGGGAGTCCGTTGACCCGTGGTGCACCGACGCGATCGCCGTCGTGACCGCCGCGGTCGCGAGGAGCAGACCCCCGATCCCGAGCGCCAGCGCCAGCGTGAAGACGTGTCGGTGGCTGAGCCTACTGTTTGCGGGCAAGGCGCTGAAGGGATCGACGGTGTTCGGGGTCTAACTGAGCCATTTGGCGTGCGATGTGTGCGAGCGCCACCTCGCCGAATTGATCGACCACGGATTCGATCGCTCCGAGGGCGCGCAGGTCGGTGTACCGATCACGCGTGTACACGGGTCGATAGAAATCCGTCTTGCCCTCACGTCTTCGCTCGAGCAGGCCCTTGCTGTCAAGCCGCGCCATGATCGTCATGTACGTCGTGTACGCACGGGCCTTGGAAGCGCGAACATTCAGCGCCTTCATCACCTCGCGGACCGAGACCTCGTGACGGCGCCATATCTCTTCCATCACCTCTTCCTCCAGCTCGTGGAGCGGCGGCGGAGTCTGCCCGTCGATATCCAGCGAGTCGGGGCACATGGCCTCAGGCCGCTTCACCGGTCGGGGCAACATCGGGGATGTGTCGCCGAGCGAGCGTGACGACGGTCGGGTGGAGCTCCGCGACCGCAGCCGGCGAACCGCGAACCTCGCCGCGAATCCGCTCGCCGAGCCGCCGGCATCTCGCAGCGCAGCGCCTGTACTCGCCTGCCCAACGCAACATCGCGTGGTAGCTAGCCGCGTCCCGAGCGTGCATGCACCGATCGGCGTAGAGCGCTGCCAACACGGCCTGCTCGGCCCGCATCGCACGCGCCCGCTCGACCGTAACGTGGCGGTAGCGCGGAGTTTCCGCGGGCTCGACCATCGGCTTGCTGATTCGCTTGTCTGGCATCAGTGATCCTCTCGCTTCATACTACGCAAAATAGTAGCTGGGCCCGGTTCGACCGAGCCCCGCCTCGTGCTCCCGCGCCCGTATCCACGGAACGGCTGTCTGGTTGATCGTCATTGGTCATGCGCATCTCCGTTGGCTGGAATTCGCGGGCTTTTCGGTGACTACTACGTGCTGTCGTAGAGCGTAGCAAACGCTGGCTCGTGAAGTGGCGCCCCGGCGGACCGCGACTCAGATCTCGGTGGGATCGATGTCGATCGGCAGCCCGGCGGCTCGGTAGGCGTCGATGCCGTCGAGCGTTTCAGCGTCGAGCAGGGCGATGGCGAGGTTGTTGAGTTGCTCGCGATGAGAGGTGAGCAGGTCGATCACGTCCCGGTGGGCAGCATCGATCAGACCTCGCACTTCGTCATCGACGAGCTGCTGAGTGGCCTGTGAGGTCTCGCTTGCGCCCAGCAGTGGCCCCACCCCGTCGGCCGGCAGGACTGCTACTAGGCCGACCGCGTCGCTCATCCCCCACCGGCCAACCATATGCCGGGCTATCGCAGTGAGCTGCTGGATGTCGGATTCCGCGCCGGTCGTGATCGTCCCGTACACGATCTCTTCCGCCGCGCGGCCCCCAACCGCCACGTTGAGCTTTGCGAGCAGGTCCTCGAGCGTGTAGGAGACCTGGTCGTCATCGGGTGCCGATAGGGTGACGCCAAGCGCCATCCCGCGAGGGATGATCGAGACCTTGCGTACCGAGTCCGCGCCCGGTGTGAGCATCCCGACAAGCGCGTGCCCCGCCTCGTGGTAGGCGGTCCGTTCGCGGTCGATCGGGGAGAGCACGATGCCGCGTGGGGTACCGAGGAGGATCTTCTCCAGTGAATCGGTGAAGTCGGACCGTTCGACGCGTTCATGGCGGCGCCGGGCCGCCAGCAGCGCCGCCTCGTTGGCGAGGTTCGCCAGGTCGGCGCCGACCATCCCGGGCGTGGTGGCC
>DATBYI010000304.1:0-2392 GCA_036513815.1 Solirubrobacteraceae bacterium | reverse complement strand
CGCCGCGCCGCCTCCTCCGTGGCTCCCGCGCGCGCGAGCACGAGCACCGCTCGGTGCTTGAGGTTCACGTCGGCCGAATGCTCCTCCAATCCGCGCTCGGCGAGATCGAATGCGGTGAGGAGCTCGCCGCGGCGCTCCTCGCGTCTGACGGCGTCAAGCCACCATGCGGCGGAGTGACGCTCAGGCTCGTTGACGAGCCCTTCAATGGCCATCACAGACACCCGTTCAACGCGTCCGGGTTGGTCTCCAGGAGCCGGCGCACGCTCTCCCGGCCGGCATCGCGCATCTGGGGTAGCTGCTTCCAGTCGAGGAGTCCCGCCCGCTCGACGGAGGGCGTGATAACGACATCAGCGTGTCGCCGAGCCGCGGCGACGGTGTCGCTGCTTCCGACCGCGAGGGTCCGAAGCATCGTCTCGGCCACTCGGGGCAACTCGGCGTCCTGCCCCGAGATGAGCCGGCGCGCGCGGACCTGCCACGAGGACGCCGGCCTGCGCCGGCCGGTACGCCACATTTGCCCGCGTGAGACGTCAACCGCGATCACGGGGCCCTCGGCATCGGCCGCCATGGCTTCGACGGGGAGGTTGTCGAGCACTCCCCCGTCGACCAGGAGATGCCCGTCCGGTGTCGCGACGGGCGGAAAGACACCTGGCACGGCCAGGCTCGCAAAGATCGCTTCAGGGAGCGATCCCGTGCGGTGGATGACGGACGCGCGGCTGTTCAGGTCCGTGCTCACGCAGAAGAAGCGAACCGGCAGCGTCTCGATTGCCGTGTCACCGAACGCCTCAGCCAGCAGCCGGCGCGTGCGGAGGCCGCGGACGAGGGAGAACGCCGGAAGCGTGTAGTCGCCGCTCGGGTTCTGGTCGACGAAGGACCGGCGGAAGGTCTGGAGGATGGTGGTGTCATCCATCTCCATCGCCACGGTGCCCGCGACAAGCGCGCCCATGCTCACGCCGCCCACCCGGTCGATCCGGACGCCCTCCGCACGGAGTGCCTCCACGACTCCTAGGTGGGCGAACGCGCGCGCCCCACCCCCTGAGAACACGAGCCCGACGGCCCTCCCAGAGAGGCGTCTGGCGGCCAGGGCAAGGCAGCGGCGGATCATCGTGTCGTCCGGGAGGGTCTGAACCGTCCGGGGCTCGAGGATCCGCAGCAGCGCGTCACCGACCGACGGCCCAAAGATCAGGAGCTCACACCCTCGGAGGCTTGGCCCGCGCGCCATCCACTCGCTCGCCGGTCGACCCCAGCTGAGCGCGATGACGCGGTCAGCCTCCGCGAGGCATGTGTCCGTCCACCTATCGTGTCGGCGGTTGCCGGCGCTCAGCACGACCCAGCGGCTCTCGGTCTCGGCGCGCTCGATCACGGCGACATGATCGGCGTCCGAGGCGACCTCGCCCGAGCGGAGAATCGCCGTGCGCCCGAACGGTGCAAGCTCGGTCCCAAGCCGGACAGCGACGTCGTCGGTTGACACTCCAGCGTCGAGCGCCACGATCGCGATCGTGCCGGGCGGCTGCGAGCGCGCGACCGGAGATCGGTGCTCGGCGAGCTTGCCGCCGAGAACGCGGCAGAGCGCCAGCGCGAACCGTTGGTCGACCACGATCAGCTCCTCGAACGCGGTGCGTCCCAGTCGCCAGAGGTGGCAGTCGCGCTGAGCGAGGACCGAGGCGGTCCGCGTTCCGCCGGTCAGCAGCGCAAGCTCGCCAATCACGCCTCCGCGTCGCGCGGTTCGGACGACCCGGCCGTCGCTCACGACCTGCACCCGCCCCGACTGCACCAAGTACGCGCAGTCTGCTTCATCGCCCTCGTGAAACAGCCACTCACCCGCCTCGAGGAAGATTGACTCGGCCTGGTCGCGCAGCTGCCGGATGCTCTCCCCGGGCAGGCTGTCGAGCCACGACGTCTCGGAGAACGAGCCTGCGTCATGGATGGGCTGTGCGCCCGGCCCCTCGCTCTGTGGTGAGCCCATCGGTCAAGTCTTCCATCTCCCTACTGGGCGGCGGGCTCCGCGGTGCGTGGGGTCGCCAGCCGGATGGGTCCGAATGCGTGGGCCCTGGCGATCGGATTACGGCCCCAGCGAGCAGCCTCCGCGAAGTCCATCAGCTCGTCGAAGAACTCGCCGATCGGCGTCGCGCGGATACCGAGCGGCTCGAGCAGCTCACGTGCCCGGCGATCATCGAAGCGCAGGTCGAGCGACATATAGGGGAAGTACGCCTTCGTGCGTTCCAGTCGCCGGCGCATGGTCGGATCCGCGCGGCGCCGCATCAACGGATACAGAATCGATCGGTAGATGCGCAGCGGCACGATGCGTGGCATCCGCTTGTGGAACCGCTGCGAGCCGAGGCGCGCCACTTCACCGACCGTCGTGGCGTGCTCGCCACCGACGATGTGGAACGTC
>DATBYI010000303.1:0-3347 GCA_036513815.1 Solirubrobacteraceae bacterium | reverse complement strand
ACGCGAGCAGATCGAGGCCGGGGCGGCCCTTAGACCAGCTGCAGATCGGGCGGCTGCCAGGTGCCGTTGAGAATCGGCGTCTCCGGCACGTAGGTGCGCAGGATCATCCGGAACGGCCCGGCCGGCGCCGGCAGCCAGTTGTCGGTACCCGATGCCGGCTGCGCGTTCGAGATCGTGATCGTCAACGAGCCATCCGAGGCGTAGTTGAGGTCGGTCGGGTTGTGGCTGGCCAGCTCGTAGCGGTTGATCGGGTTGGCGACAAGCTCGTTGTTGGCTCCGTACATGATCAGCGACCAGAACGCCTCCACCGGCGGCAATTGGTCCTTCGGGAACGTCAGCCGATAGGTGTTCGTGCCGCTAAGCGGCGTACCGCCGACCGGCAGCGCCGAGTAGTAGAGCGCTTCCTTCTCGATGTGGGTCCCAGGGCCGTAGATCGTCAGGCCAAGGCGGCGGAGCGGATCGTGCGTGATGTCGGTGATCCCGAGCACCACGGACCAGGTTCCCTCGACCGTCACGGCCCCCGGGAGGTACGCCTCGGCGGCCTGCCACGCCGGCGTGATCGCCGCCTGGAGGACGGACGCAAGCGACGCATCCGGTTGGCGGTAGCGCTCGACGTCCACACCGACAGGACGGAGCGTGCGCGCGTAGCGAGCGTCGGCCGGAAGCGGCGGGTACTCGAGGATGCCCTGGTTGATCTCCTCGTAGAGATCGATCCCGTCGGCGGTGAGGTCGATCGGCACGAAGATGTTGAACGCGTTGGAATTGGGAGCCGCTACCGCCGCCACGCGACCAAACGGGTAGCGGCGCAGCGCTCCGGTGCTGTAACTCGTCTGGATCGCCTGAGCGGCGGGCAGATCGGCCGGGTCATTCACGAGCGTGCGGACAAGGCCCAGCACGCGCTTGGTCGTCGCGGGAACCTCCCGCACCCCTCTGGGCAACCGACCCCGCCATCCCGGAGGTGTGATCGCGAAGGCGCCCGCCTTCGTGCCGGTCGTGCGGAACCCGATGTACGTGAATGGGTTGGTCCAGAAGTCGATGAGCTGGATCGAGTAGTAGCGCCCGTGGGTATCGGGAACCTCGATCACCTGTGGGCCGTCGGTCAGATCGAGCCACACCAGTCCATAGAGGGTGTCGTCATTGGGGCCCACGGCCAGCGTCGCCGGCGAGGAGAGCTCGGTGTTCACGAAGAACTGATTCACCGGCATCCCGGCCTGCAGACCCGCCTGGAAGTAGCGCTGCATCAGCACGACCGGGGAGCCGAAGATGACCGCGTCCTCGGCGGTCTGCTGAAGCGACTCTGGTGGAGCGGGCTCGTGCCGATCTGACTTGCGACGGCGCGCCGCGGTCGCGGTGCCGGGAAGCGCTCCGGCAGCCGCCCCCGCGCCGAGACCCGTGGCAGCGACGACGCCGGACTGCCTCAGGAAGTGGCGACGGGTCGCCAGTGCGTCATCGGGTCGGTCGCCGACGACCGTCGGGCTCTGCTCGTCATCGCGGAACGTCATGTACCGGTCTCCTGTGCTCGTCTGGTTTTCCAAGCGTCCACGTCATATCCACAACCCTCGGTGCAGAGCGACCGAGCCCCATAACTCAAGTTTGTTTATCGACTTTATCAGGTATAGCGAGGAGGCAGCCTCTGAGACCGGTGCATAGGAACCCATGACGGAGGGAAGCGAATGGGATAATCGCTAAACCAACTATCTCCGTCGATTTTGTGGCAAGAGCCACGTGGAGCGGGTCGTGATCGAACCAAATCGCGCCTACATCGTCTGTTCGACCCAGCGCAGCGGCAGCACCTATTTGTGCCGGCTGCTGGCGCGCACCGGCGTCGCCGGCAACCCTGAGGAGTACTTCGAGGCGCGCGCGGAGACCGGTACACCGCCCCACCCGGGCTACTTCCTGGCTGGATTGCCGCGGACCGGAGCGGGAATCCGCGACGACGACCGCCCGACGGACGCCCCGGACTACTCCAACCTGCGAACCGTCGACGGGTGGAGGGCCCACCTGGAACGTACGTTCCGCCTGGGGACGAGCGGCAACGGCGTGTTCGCGACCAAGCTCATGTGGAACCAGTTGCCGGATCTGGAGCAGCACGCGACCGCTCTGGCGGAATTCGCCGGCCTGGCCGGATCGGAGCTGCTCGAGCGGCTGTTCGGGGATCCGCGCTACGTGTGGATGCGCCGGCGCGACAAGGTGCGTCAGGCGATCAGCCTCTGGCGGGCGCTTCAGACCCGCACATGGCGTCTCGAGCACGGGGCCGGAGACGGCGGGCCCCCGACGCTTTCCTACAGCTTTGAAGGCATCGAGCACCTGCGGCGTCGCTTGAGTGCCGACGACGAGGCGTGGGCGCGGTACTTCCTGCACTCCTTGATCGCGCCACTCGAGCTCGTCTACGAGGACGACGTCGACCCGGACCCGGCCGGCGCGGTCGCGCGCGTGCTCGCGCACATCGGAGTCGACCTCCCCGCCGGCTGGAGCCCTGAAGCGGGGATGGCCCAGCAGGCCGACGAGCTGAACGACGAGTGGTATGTCGCCTACCATCGTGACGCCACCGCCGCCGTAAGCAGTTGATGCCGGCCAACGTCCTCTACATCCACTCCCACGACACCGGCCGGTACGTCCAGCCCTACGGGCACGCGATCCCCACGCCCAACATCCAGTGGCTGGCCGACCAGGGCATCATGTTCCGCAACGCCTTCTGTGCCGCCCCGTCATGCTCGGGAAGCCGCGCGGCGCTCCTGACCGGGGAGTACTGCCACACCAACGGGATGATGGGGCTGGCGCACCGCGGGTTCTCGCTCTACGACTACGACCATCAGCTCGTCCGGGTACTGACGGCAAATGGCTACCACTCGGAGCTGATCGGCGAGCAGCACATCTCCGCAGATCCGGACGTGCTCGGGTACGACGTCGTGCACGAGATCCCCGACACCCGCGTGCACTCGGTCGGGCCAGCCGCGATCGAGTCGCTGCGCAGCGGGATCCGCGAGCCGTTCTTCATGTCGGTCGGCTTCTTCGAGACTCATCGCAGCTTCTTCGCACCAAGCTCGGTGCGTGATCGCGTCTACTCGCTGCCGCCTCCGTTTCTGCCCGACACGCCCGAGATCCGTGACGACGTGGCCGCCTACAAGGCCAGCGCACGATCGCTCGACCACGGCGTCGGCACCGTGCTCAACGCACTCCAGGAGACCCGGCTTGACGAGCGGACGCTGGTGATCTTCACCACCGACCACGGGCTCGCCTTTCCGACGGCCAAGGCGAGCCTGCTCGATCGCGGAATCGGCGTCAGCTTGATCATCCGGGGACCCGGGTTCACCGGTGGGCGCGCGCTCGATGAGCTCGTATCACAC
>DATBYI010000302.1:0-5144 GCA_036513815.1 Solirubrobacteraceae bacterium | reverse complement strand
GCGCGCGAGAGGAGAGCTGACCGGCGAGCCCGCGCCCGAGCGGGCCGACGGCACGGCCCTCGCGGACGCGATCGACACCCAAGACGAGTTGATGCGCGCGCTCGCGGCGCTGCCGCCGCGCCAGCGCACCGTGCTCGTCCTTCGCTACTTCCTGGACCTTCCCGAAGCCGAGGTCGCGGCCGCCCTGAAGTGCTCCCTCGGCACAGTCAAGAGCACCGCCTCTCGTGGACTCGCGCGACTCGCGCAGGCGATGCGACCGACCAAAGAGACAAGGAGCATGACCACATGAACGACCAACTCGA
This sequence comes from Solirubrobacteraceae bacterium, assembly GCA_036513815.1. Classification (GTDB taxonomy): domain Bacteria; phylum Actinomycetota; class Thermoleophilia; order Solirubrobacterales; family Solirubrobacteraceae; genus Palsa-465. Next base: position 4,842 of record DATBYI010000302.1, on the reverse strand, counting down.
ATCCGATCTCCGCGCGGCGATGCGCGAACGCGCAGGCCTGGTGCCTAACGCGGCCGTGCTGCGGTTGAGCCGCGCCGACTACCACCCGCGCCGCAGTCGCCTCAGACCGCCGGTTGCGATCGGCGCCACCGCCACCGCCGGTGCGGCGGCGGGTGTGGCGGCGCTGGTCATCTCGCTCGGCGCGGGCGCCACGAACGCGTTCGCCGGGTGGACGGCCAAGCCGACCCTCCCTGCGCCGGGGCAGATCGGCGCGGCCTCGGCCGCTTGCCAGGCCTCCCAGTCGCCGGTGGCCGGCCTCCCGCTCAAGCTCGCCGACACCCGGGGGCCGTACACGTTCTCGATCTACGCCGACGCTGAAAACAGCGCGACCTGCATCAAGGGCCCGTCATTCATGTCGGCCTCGGGCAGCGGATCCAACGCGCCGATCACCGTGCCGGACGGGCAGATCGATCTGTCGAGCGCGCATCAGGCCGATCGCGACGGTCAGGCCTTCTCGTTCGCCGACGGGCGCACCGGCGCCGGCGTGAGCGGCGTCACGTTGGTGCTTGACGACGGCACCACGGTGCAGGCGACCGTGGGCGACGGCTGGTACTTGGCGTGGTGGCCGAGCGGCCAGGTGGTCAAGTCCGCCCAGCTCACGACGGTGAGCGGGACCACGAGCCAGACGTTCAACCTTCCGGCCGGCGGCGGACCCGCGCCCAACGGCCCGGCGGGCGCCGGCGTGCAGAGCAGCGGCAGCAGCGGCTTCAGTGGCGGCGGCGGTAGGGCAACACACGCCTACGGGTTCAGCAGCAGCAGCTCCGCTCCGTAAGGGGATCTGCTTTGCTTGCGCCCCGTGCGCAAGGCACTGCCGTTCATCGCCGTCTTCCTCGCGATCGCCGGGTGTGGAAGCGGCTCCAGTTCGAGTTCCCGTTCCAGCTCAACGGCGAGTAGCAGCACGGCCGCCGGCTCGGCGACGAGCACGGCGGCCGCCGCGGCCGGCGCCTGTCACAGCGTCAGCGCTCCGGCGGCCAAGGGCGCGCAGCACATTGCGCCGCCGCACCTTAATCTCGATCCGAGCCGCACCTACACGGTCACGGTGGTGACCAACTGCGGCACGTTCGCGTTCGCGCTTGATGTCAAGCAGTCCCCGAAGACGGCGGCCTCGTTCTACTACCTGGTCAAGCGAGGCTTCTATGACGGTCTCACCTTCCATCGTGTCGCGGCCGGTTTCGTGATCCAGGGTGGCGACCCGGCCGGCAACGGCACCGGCGGCCCCGGCTACACGGTCGTCGAGGCGCCGCCACGGAACACCCAGTACGTCCTGGGCGACGTCGCGATGGCCAAGACGCAGACCCAGCCGGCCGGCGCGTCGGGCAGCCAGTTCTTCATAGTGACCGCGCCGAACGTGACGCAGTCGGCCGGCCTGACGCCGGACTACGCCCTCGCGGGCAAGGTCGTTTCCGGCATCAACGTCGTCGAGAAGATCGGCTCGCTCCCGACCGACCCGCCGCAGGACGGCGCGCCCACGACGCCGGTGGTCATGTCGAGCGTGACCGTGTCAACTAGTTAGAACTATCGCTACCTTCCGGCCCGGTGTTCGCCAGCCTGCGCGTCGATGACCCCGAGCAGCAATTCGCCGCCGTCCGCCTGTGCTCCGACCTCCCGCTCGCCGATTCGGAGTTCGTCCGCGAGAACGGCGGATGGGTGCTCGAGCTGCCCCCGACCGCGCTGGCGCGCCTTGAGTACGAGCTCGAGCTCTCAGACCACGACGGCGACACCGTGGTGGTGTGCGATCCGGGCAATCCACAGCGCGCCCCGGGCGCGTTCGGAGAGAAGTCGGTGCTCATGGCCCCCGGCTACCGCGCTCCGGATTGGCTCGACGCGACCGGGGCGCCGGCAACGTTCGGCGAGCTCGGCGTCCGCGTGCTCGGCCGCGACCTCGCGGTCCGGGTGTGGTCCCCCGCCGGCGGGCGGCTCCCGCTCCTGGTCGCCCACGATGGCCCCGAGTACGACGAGTTGGCCGCGCTGACCCGCTACGCGGGCGCGATGATCGAGCGCGATGCCCTGCGCCCGTTCCGCGTCGCGCTGTTGCCGCCCGGCGATCGCAACGAGTGGTATTCGGCCTCGGCGCTCTACGGCCGGGCGCTGTCCGGGCGGATCCTGCCGGCGATCGCCGAACACGTCGAGGTGGCCGGGCGCCCCGTTGGCATGGGCGCGAGCCTCGGCGCACTGGCGATGCTCCAGGCCCAGCGGACATGGCCGGGCACGTTCGCCGGGCTGTTCCTCCAGTCGGGCACCTTTTTCATTCCACGCTTCGACCGCCAAGAATCGGGTTTTCCGCGCTACCGCCGCATCGTCACGTTCGTCCGCGGCGTGCTGCGGGCGAGCTCCCACTCCGAGCCGGTGCCGGCAAGCATGACCTGCGGGGTCGAGGAGGAGAACATCTACAACAACCGGATGATGGTGGCCGCGCTCGGTGCCCAGGGCTACCGCGCGACTCTGGCCGAGGTACCCGACCTGCACAACTACACCGGCTGGCGCGACGCGCTCCACCCGCACCTAACCCGCCTGCTCGCCGGCGTGTGGCCGCCACAGTGAACGGGGTGGCGGTCTACGGTCATTGGGGCCGACCCGTGCTGGCCTTCCCGGCCGAGGGCGGGGACGCGGGCGAGTTCGAGCGCCACGGGATGGTCGCCGCGGTGGGGAACCTGCTCGCCGACGGGCGCGTCAAGCTCTACTGCGTGGACTCCTTCGATCGCGAGAGCTGGTCTAACCGTGGCCTCCCGCTCGAGGAGCGGGCGCTCCGCCATGGCGTGTACGAGTCCTGGATCCTGGGCGAGGTGGTTCCGTTCATCCGTCACGACTGCGGCGGAGCGAGCGAGATGATCACGTGCGGTGTCAGCCTCGGTGCCTTCCACGCCGCCAACTTCGCCCTCAAGCGCGCCGACGTGTTCCCGCTCGCGATCTGCCTGTCGGGCAACTACGACCCCGCCGCGTGGGACGGGTGGGGCGAGCGCGGCGAGGCCACGTACTTCAACAACCCGATGGACTACGTCGGCCATCTCGGCGGCGACCACCTCGACTGGCTGCGGGGACAACTCAGCCTGCTGGTGGTGTGCGGGCAGGGTCAGTGGGAGGACACCACCGGGGCGCTTGAGTCGAGCCGCCGGTTCGTCTCGCTGCTCCAGTCCAAGGGGATCCCGTGTGAGCTCGACCTGTGGGGTTACGACGTGGCGCACGACTGGCCGTCGTGGCGCGCCCAACTCGCGCATCATTTGCCGCGGTTCTGCTGATGAGCTCGGATGAGACTACCCATCTGATCGGCCTGCTCCTCGGCACCGAGGAGGACTGGCCCCGGGCGTTCGAGACACTGGTCCGGCGGCTCGGCGCGATCACCGACGGCTCCGGCCAGCGCCACCGAATCGCCACCGAGCGGATCACGATCGAGCCATTCGACCTCCGCGACCAGCCGACGTACGAGCTGGTCATCGACCGGCTCGCCTACTGGTATTACGTGCCGCGCGAGTGGCTCAAGAAGGTCGCGCTGATGGACGATGTGTATTTGCTCAACAGCCCGTTCACCTTCCAGTCGATGGAGAAGCACGCGGCCTACTGCGCGATGATCCGCCTCGGTCTCAAGGTGCCGCCGACGGTGCTCGTACCGCACAAGGACCCGCCTGACAACTCGCGCTTTCAGTACACCGCGGCCAAGTACAACCAGTCGTTCGACCTGGTCGCGATTGCCGAGCAGATCGGCTACCCCCTGTTCATGAAGCCATATGACGGCGGGCAGTGGATCGGGGTCAGCCGGATCGCTAATCCCGCGGAGCTTCAGCGGGCCTACGACGCGTCCGGGCAGCGAATCATGCACCTGCAGGCGTCGGTCGAGGGGTTCGACGTGTTCGCGCGCTCGCTGTCGATCGGCCCCGAGACGATGATCATGAAGTTCCGACCCGAGCGGCCCATGCACGAACGCTACGCGGTGGCGCACGACTTTCTCTCACCCGAAGTGGGGGAGGAGGTACTCACCATCAGTCGGCTGATCAACGCGTTCTTCCGCTGGGAGTTCAACTCGTGCGAGTGCCTGGTGCGCGGCGATCAGGTGCACCCGATCGACTACGCCAACGCGTCACCCGACGTCGCCCTCACCAGCTTGCACTATTACTTCCCCCGGGCGATCAAGACACTCCTGGCCTGGTGCACGTTCTGCCTGGTCACCCGCCGGCGCCCGCGCCTGGACCTCGACACGCGGCGTTACTTCGAGATCGCCGACCGCGACGACCTCGACTACCGCGAGAAGCTCACCGCTTACCGCCGGCTGGCCGATGAGCACTTCGAGGTCGACCGCTACCAGGACTTCTGCGCCAGTCGCCTGGCCCACCTGGACGAGCTCGTGCTCGACTGGGTGGCCTCGGCCGACTTCGACCGCCTGCTGGTCGACACCGTGCGCGCGACCTACCCGCCCCACGAGCACGACCGCTTCGTGGCGCACCTGCGCGGGCTGGTCGGGCAATGGGTGCGCGAGCAGGGCGCGTCGCCGGCCTGGGCAGCGTGACCGACCGGCGGGCAAGGATGCCCGCCGGAACGGCGTCGCGGCTGCGGCGCGCTCGGCATCCATGCCTCGCTTTACGCGCCGGCCGCGACATCGTCCGGAGGATGCCGAGCCGCAGGCGAGGCCCATAAAAGTGGGTCACAACCGCACACTCGGGACGCCCGGCGGAGGTGAATGGCGATTCAGCGCCATATATGGGCCACAACCGCACACTCGAGCAACGGTCGTCGTCGAGTGTGCGGATTTGACCCACCCCGGCGGGGTCAGGCGGCGACCGGCTCGACCGCGCCCGTCAGCTCAGGCCGCTC
>DATBYI010000301.1:0-4119 GCA_036513815.1 Solirubrobacteraceae bacterium | reverse complement strand
CCGTACTCTCTCGGCGAAATCACGCCCATCCGCCACAAGCGCGACCGGCCGAGGCCGCCCGCGGCCGGGAGTAGCCCGGCGCCCTGGTCGCCGCCCGGAGCTGGACGCGCGGACCCCGAGCGAGAGGTCCGCGGGACGACGGACGCGGGTCTGCGCCAGGGTCAGTGCGGTCTGCACGAGCTCCCCGACCGCGCGACCGGGAGGCTACTCGGACTGGCGTGACCTATCACTCCTGCTCGTGGGCCGGCAGGCCCGCGGGCGGGCCTGGCCTGACCCCGCCGAAGCCGTCCTGGATTATGGTTGTCTGAAGGCTTCGAAGGATGCCGCCATAGCCGGTTCCCGAGTCCCGCTGGATGTAGTAGTCGAGGACGTGCACCAGTACGGCGGCGGCGTCGCGGTGAAGCTGGATGGTGATTTGATCGGTGTCCATCCGCGGCAGCGTATTGCCCGGTGGTGCCCACCGCCAGAAACACGCCGCGCCCGCATGCAGGTGTAATCCGGCGGCGCAGGGCCATCGTCCGACACCTGGTCTGTATTCGTCCGGAGCATCTCGTTGCCTTCACATTTAGACGGGCATCCGCCGACGGCGATTCGCAATCGCCTCGTTCGCCCCGAATCGTCGGTGATGCCGGTGGCGACGTATCACAGACGGGAACCGCAGCCGCGTGATCGGACACTTATCGGTATGGACTCCCGCAACGACCTCGAGCTCTGGAGGCTCGCCCGCGCCGACCCGGACGCGTTCGGCGTGCTGTTCGAACGCCACGGGCGCGCCGTGAACGCGTTCTGCGCGCGACGCACGGCCGACCTCGCGCTCGCCGAGGACCTCACAAGCATCGTCTTCCTCGAGGCCTGGCGCCGTCGTCAGCGCACCGAGATCACCGGCGAGAGCCTCCTTCCGTGGCTGCTGGGGATCGCCCACAACGCGGTGCGCAATGCGCACCGCTCGCGACGGCGCCACCGGGCCGCGCTCGCGCGCCTGCCGCCCGAGCCCCTTGAGGCCGCGGCGGACGACGTCGCCTCGCGCATCGACGCCGAGCGTGCGCTCGCGGGTGCCCTGCAGGCAATTCGCACCTTGCCGGACCGCGAACGTGACGTCGTCGTTCTCGTTCTCTGGAGCGGGCTGTCCTATGAGGACGCCGCGCTCGTGCTCGGCGTGCCCGCCGGCACCGTGCGCTCCCGTCTCTCGAGGGCCCGTGCCCGCCTCAGCGCCTCGCTGGTCAACCCCTTCCCGTCGACTCCTGGAGCCCTCAAATGATCGACCCGACCTCCGTTCCCGTTCCCTCCGACGCCTGGGTCGCGGCGCGCCGCGATCACCTGCTCGCCGAGCTCAGACGCACATCCGAGCGCCGCGCGCACCGCCGCCTGGTCGGCGGCATGGGTGCGCTCGCCGCCGCCGGGGCGGCGACCGCTGCCGTGCTGCTCATCTCCGGCGGTCCGGCCGCGTCGACCGCGTTCGCCGGCTGGCGCGCCGCACCCATGGCGGCGGCACCCGGCCAACTGCCGGCCGCCGAGGCGAGCTGCCCGGCCGGTGGGCCGAGCCGGGGCGGCAAGGTCGGGCCTCCGGGGGCGGTGCCGTCGGGCCCGCCTGCGCTCTCGGACGTGCGCGGTCCCTACTCGATGCTGCTCTACCTCGACGGTGACGGGGGCAGCACGCTGTGCATGAGCGGCGGCTCGTTCGTGCGCGTGCTTCCCACGACGGCGCCGACCGCGCCCGCGCCGGCCGCCGACGGCCTAGTGATTGACCGCCTCGCGAGTGGTGCCGTGACGTTCGTCGAGGGGCGCATCGGCTCGGCGGTGACCGGTGCGGTGCTCACGCTCGGCGACGGCACGCGGGTTACGGTGACCGTCGGCGGCGGGCACTTCATCGCCTGGTGGCCAGGCGGCGAGGGCATCGCGACGAGCACCGAGACCACCGCGTCCGGTAGCCAGAGCGGGCCGGCCGACGTCGCGACTGACGCCATGCCCCATCGCTGTCAGTCCGGCACGGCGCCATGTAACCATGTGGTGCACGTGCTCGGCGGTTCTACACCGCCGCCTCATAAGGGCGGTTGATCCTTCCACCCACGGCTTCTCGCGGTCGGCGCTCGAGACCGAGTACGCCGACTGCGAGGGGCTGTCCGCGGTCACCCTGACGCTGAGCTACCGGTTGCTCGGCGCGCGAGAGCTGCAACCCCCTTGTTGCTAGGTTGGCGGCGTGGCAGACACGACGGAGGGGTCGGGCGCGTCTGGGATCGTGTTGTTGACGCTGGCCGCGGGGCAGTTCTTGATGACGCTCGACAGTTCGGTCATGAACGTGTCGATCGCGACGGTCGCTAAGGACGTGCACACGACGGTGACCGGAATCCAGACGGCGATCACGCTCTACACGCTGGTGATGGCATCGCTGATGATTACCGGCGGGAAGATCGGGCAGATCCTCGGCCGCAAGCGCGCGTTCGCGATCGGCTGCGTGATCTACGGCTGCGGGTCCTTCGTCACCGCGATCTCGCAGAGTCTTGGCGTCTTGCTGATCGGCTGGTCGTTCCTTGAGGGAGTGGGCGCGGCGCTGATCCTGCCGGCGATCGTCGCGCTTGTGGCGTCCAACTTTTCCCGGGCGGAGCGGCCGCGCGCGTATGGGCTGGTCGCGTCGGCGGGCGCGATCGCGGTGGCGGCAGGGCCGCTCATCGGCGGACTGTTCACGACGTATCTGTCGTGGCGCTGGGTGTTCGTGGGCGAGGTCCTGATCGTTCTCGGGATCCTCGCCCTGACTCGCCGGATGGCCGACGCGACGCCCGAGACGGGCATCCGATTGGACATCGTGGGCACGGCGCTGTCAGCACTCGGGCTCGCGCTGATCGTGTTCGCGATCCTCCGAGCGGGAGACTGGGGGTTCGTCCAGCCCAAGCCGGGGGCGCCCGAATGGATCGGTCTCTCGCCAGCGATCTGGCTGCTGCTCGGCGGCGGGGTTGTGTTGTGGCTGTTCATGGGGTGGGAGACCCGCCGGCTGGCCCACGGTGCCGAGCCTCTTGTGGACCCCGCGATCCTGCGTAACCCGACGCTGCGCGGGGGGCTGACTTCGTTCTGCTTTCAGTATCTCGTGCAGGGAGGGCTGTTCTTCGCGGTGCCGCTGTTCTTGTCGGTCGCGCTTGGTCTGTCCGCGATCCAGACGGGCGTTCGGCTGCTACCGCTCTCGATCACGCTCCTGTTGGCCGCCGCCGGGATCCCGAAGGCGTTCCCGCACGCGTCGCCCCGCCGGGTGGTTCAGCTCGGTTTCCTCGCGCTATTCGCCGGCCTGGTGGTGATGGTCGGCGCGCTCGACGCGGGCGCCGGCCCCGGGATCGTGACCTGGCCGATGCTGCTCGCTGGGCTCGGCATCGGAGCGTTGGCGTCCCAGCTCGGGAGCGTCACCGTGTCATCGGTGCCGGACGAGCAGAGCGGCGAGGTCGGCGGCCTGCAGAACACGCTCACGAACCTGGGCGCGTCGATCGGGACCGCGCTCGCCGGCGCGGTGCTCATCTCCACCCTGACCGCGTCGTTCATGACCGGGATCCAGCACAATCCTGCGGTTCCCGCCGAGGTCAAGTCCAAAGCCAAGGTCGAGCTCGCCGGAGGCATCCCGTTCGTCTCTGATGCCGACCTGAAAACCGCGCTCGAGAAGGCCGGGGAACCCAAGAAAACGGCCGACGCGATCGTTGCCGAGAACGCGACCGCGCGGATCGACGGGTTGCGCTCATCGCTGTCCGTGATGGCCATCATCGCCCTGATCGCGCTGCCCTTCACCCGCCGGATCCCAGCCGAACAGCCCGCCTCGGTGCCGGCAACCTGATCGGCCGAGGAGAAGCCGGCGTGTCGGCGTCGAGTAGGGTTGCCGGGGTGCCGGCTCTGAGATTTCGCGTGCTCGCGTATGTGCCCGGTGGTCGGGTGGGTGCCGACGGCCCGCGGCCCGCGGCGAGCGGGTGCTGTCGCCGGCGAGGCCTTCGTTGCGCGCGGTGACCATGATCCCCGGTAGCGCGGGGTCAGCGATGTTGGACGAGGTTCCCGAGCCCGGTGTCGAGCTTGGGTCGGTCGTGGTCGAGACGCTGGCGGTCGGGGTGTGTGGCACGGATGTGGAGATCGCCGCTGGGCTGTACGGCTGGG
>DATBYI010000300.1:0-6341 GCA_036513815.1 Solirubrobacteraceae bacterium | reverse complement strand
GCGGGCGGCACGCACCGCGCGCTCACGCGACTGCTCGGCGCCGGTGGCGAGGATCGCGAAGCAGGCGGCGCCGACCACGACGAGTAGCGAGATCAGGACGAGCCGCCCCGGCGTGGTCGCGAGTCGCTCGCGAACCCAAGCGAGGGGCAGCGCGGCGCGGCTGCGCCGGCGCCGCGTCGGCACCGGAGCGGCGGCGACGCCGATGCCCTCCAAGCTCACCCAACCCCCGATCAATCGATGCTTGCCGGGCTATTTAACTGCGGTGTCCTGGCGGTTTCCAGTCCGGCGCGGGCCGGGGTCAGAGTCGAACCGCGACGAGCCCGGCCGCGAGCAGGACGAGCGCGAGCCACAAAGCTCGGAGTGCTCCCTCGAGCGGGGCGGACAGGCCGGCGCGCGTCAGCTCGATCACGGTCCCGTCGCGTAGTCGCTGCTGCCCGGTGATATCGGTCGTGGTACGCCGAAGCTGCCGGACCGGCGTTGAGAGCTGCCGCTGGGCGACGCTCAACAGGCAACACGCTGCGGTGATCAGCAGCCCGGCGGGGCGGACGGTGAGCGCGTTGGCGAAGTAGCCGGTGAAGGCCGGGAACCCACCCCAGGCGAGCGCGAACCAGATGTCGGAGTGAAACCGCCCGCCGGCCAGCTCGAGGTTGTAGGCCGGCACGAGCAGTCCGCCTGCGACAACGAGCGGAATGAGGAGCGGCGAAACGACGAAGATTCCCGCCACGCCGATCCCGACTGCGCCGATCAGCCCGGCGGCCGCGAGGCCGATCAGCGTCGAGCGCTTGAGCTTGGTTCCCAGTGGGCGCCCTTTGAGCTCGTCGAGCGCGTGCGCGCTGACGCCGACCGCGAGGAAGAACGCGCCGAGGGTGGCGGCAAGGCGGCCGGCGTAGATGTGCGGCGCGGCGGCCGCGCCGAGCGCCACGTAGCTCAGATGCCAGGCGGTGTAGGGCGGGTGAAGCAGCGTGACGAGGTCGCGCCACCCGCCCGAGCGCAGCGCGTAGAAGGCGGGGCGGTTGATCTCACGCGGAGCGCTGGCCATCCGCGCTCCTGACACCGGACATGACGATGCCGGCCCCGAAGCTCATCGCGCGCTCACGGACCTGCTCGAATCCGGCTTGTTGCCAGAGCGCCGTCAGATCGGGCTCGCGCGCGTGGAACTCCTCGATGTTCGGCCCGAGGAAGCGGCCGACCTCGTACCAGCTGCTCGACACCGCGCGTCCGATGAGCGGCAGCCCGACGCGGGTGTGGACCCGCCACAGGGTTCGTAGTGCGGGCGAACTCGGCACGCCGAACTCGACCATCCCGATGCGGCCGCCCGGCTTCAGCACCCGCGCGAGCTCTCGCATCGTGGCCTGGCGGTCGTCGACGTAACGCAGGAGGTAGGTGAACGTCAGCGCGTCGAACTCATCGTCGGCGAACGGGAGCCTTTCGGCCTCGCCTTGGACGAGGGTGACCCGGTTGGCCAGATCCGGGTCGGCCGCGAACCGCGCGCGAGCGCCGGCGAGCATGTGCTCGCTCTGGTCGAGGCCGACCACCTCGGCGCCGCGACGGGCCAGCCCGGCGGCGACGAGACCGGTGCCGGTGGCGACGTCGAGGATGCGCTGGCCCGGCCGCGGGTCGACTGCGTCGATCAGGGCACGGCGCCACCGCGGATCCTGGCCGAAGCTGAGCACGGCGCCCATCCGGGCATAGCCCGCCGGAAGGCCCGAGAACAGGTGCAGCGCGTGGCGCTTGCGCGGTGAAGGGGTGGATTCGGCCGGGATTGCCATGGGAGCGCTAGGTGGTAACCAACGGGCTGGCGGTCAACGGGCTGGCGGTCAGTCGCTCGCCGACTCGGCTGTGCCGCCGGCCAGTATCAGGCGTACGGGCGGCGCGCGCGAGGACCTCGCGGCTGCCCACGATGACGGTGGCGAGCTTGGCGCGCGTGATCGCGGTGTAGAGCATCTCGCGGCGCAGGAAGAAGGCGCCGGCGGCGGCGTGGGCCACGATCACCGCCACCGGAAGCTCGATCCCCTGACCGCGGTGGACCGAGCAGGCGTAGGCGAGCCGCAGCCGGTCGGACTGCTCGGGCGGGAAGCGGAACACCTGGTCCTCGGCGGCGAGCAGGAGCGCCGCCTCGTCGCTCTCGTCGTGCTCGCGGCGCTCGTTGCCGGCGCCCTCGATCTCGTCCAGGAGCCGCAGCAGCGTGCCGTTCATCAGGCCGAGCTCGTGCAGGTTGCGTCCGGTCATCATGAGCTTGTCGCCGATCCGCAGCCGGCCGCCGCGGACGGGGCGGCCGTCCGGATTGAGCCGATCGCGCAAGGCTTCGTTGAGCGCGTCGATGCCGAGCTCACCGCGGTAGACCGGCGCGAACACCTGGATGTCCTTGATCGGGTCGATCTCGTAGTGCCCGGGGAGCCGCTCGGCCACGAGCGAGACGATCTCCTCGCGCGCGGCGCGCGGGTCTGGGCGCTCGATCAGGAACAGGTCGCGGCGCATTTTCGGGGCCGGGTTGAAGGTTGGCTGCTCGCCGCGACGGATGGCGTGAGCGGCCTGCACGATCATGCTCCCCGCCGCCTGACGGAAGATGTGGGTGAGCCTGGTCGTCGGCACCGCGCCCGACGCGATCAGCTCGGCGAAGGGCTTGCCGGCGCCGACGGGCGCGAGCTGGTCGGCGTCGCCCACGAGCACGACGTGCGCTTTTGGGCCGACCGCCCGGAGCAGCGTGACGAGCAACTCGAGGTTGGCCATCGAGGTCTCGTCGACGATCAGCAGGTCGCACGGCAGCGGGTCGTGCTCGTCGTGGGTCGGGCCCTCGCCCGGGACCCAGCCGAGCGCGGAGTGGACGGTGGTGGCCCGCATCCCGCTCGCCTCGTGCATGCGGATCGCGGCGCGCCCGGTGGGAGCGACGAGCAGCACGCGAACGCCGCGGCCGGCGGCCCGCATCGCGATCGCACGGATCGACGCCGTCTTCCCCGTTCCTGGGCCGCCGGTGATCAGCGAGAGGCGGTGCGCGAACGAGTTGCCCACGCCGTGTCGCTGCTCGGGGGTGAGCTGTTCGTCCTCGTCGCCTCGGGTGGTGGTCGCTCCGTTGGCGTCGCCGAGCCGCTCGCCGGCCGGGCCGGCGAGCAGGTCCCGGATGCGCTCGGCCAGCTCGACCTCGAGCTCGGCCGTCGGCGTCCGGTAGATCCAGCCCTCGTCCCGCACGAGGTCCCCGGCGTCGACGAGCTCTTCGATCTCGGCCTCCGCGACATTGGGCTCGGTGAGCAGCTCGTTGACCGCGGTGAGGAGATGCGCGATCGGCAGGCACGTACTTCCATCACGCTCGGCCTCGGACAGCACGTGCAGGACGGCGGCGCGCGTCCGCTGCGGGCTATCCGGAGCGATGCCGAGCAGCCGGGCGATCCGGTCGGCGATCAGGAAGCCCACGCTGAACACACTGGTCAGCTCGTAGGGCTGCTCCGATACGACGCGATGCGCCCCGTCGCCGTAGGCCTCGCGAATCCGGAGGGCGAGATAGGCCAGGCCGTGGGGCGCCAACAGCAGGTGCAGCCGGCGGGTGACGCGGAGGCGCTCCCACGAGCGGATCGCCTCGCCGATCGCCGCGCCCCGCAGGCCGGCCGCCCTGAAGGCGGCGTGCGGGTCGTCGTCGATCGCGTCGAACACGCCGGCGGGCCCGTACCGCACGACGAGCCTCTCCGCCCGCTTGGCGCCGACGTGCTTGACCTTGTGCAGATAGGCGATCACCGCGTCGGCGTCGTCGTCGGAGGGCGGAAGGGGCTGCGCCTCGGAGACCTTCACCTGCATCCCGAAGCGGCTGTCCTGGACCCAGGCACCGACCACTCGGGCGCGCTCGCGCTCTTCGAGATGGCCGAGCGGGCCGACGAGCACGACGGGCGCGTCGTCGTCGCCGACCGCTTCGACCACGGACCAGCCGTTCTCGGCGTTGGCGAAGCGGATCCGCCGGATGGTGACATCCGAGTCGAACGCGCTCACACGGCTGACATTAGACGGGGCGCGGGCGGAAGCGGCCGTTTGTTGCAAAGGATTGACGAATGCATGGATTTGTCGGCGGCGCCTGAGGGCGGCGCCTTACTGCTCGGCGCGGCGGGCGGCGATCTCGATCCCGTCGCTCCCGAGCAGCGACCCGAACGCGGCGACCATTCCACGGACTGCCGCGACCCCGACCCGGCCCTGGGCGCCGATCGGTTCCACGCGCGCCTCGGCGCGGATGATGGAGCGCTCGGGCGAGTCGGTCTCGATCCAGTTGGCGAACACCACGCGAGCCGTGCCCGACTTGGACCAGCTATCGAACTCCTCGGGATCGCGCAGCTGGGGGTAGTCGCGGCGGAGCGTCCAGATCCGTCCCACGAGGCCCGACACGAGCGAGCGGCCCGGTTCCTCGGCCAGGACGAGGAACGGTGGCGAGCGGAACAGCTCGTCGAAGGTGAGATCCGGCGCGAGGTCCGGGATGCGCCACCGTACGAGCCTGCCGAGCAGTCGGGTGTCGCTCAGGCGCACGCTTCGGGCCGTCTCCCACAGCCGGTCGGGCGGAGCGCTCGACTCGCGCCGGTGGGCGACCCGGATCGACGGGTCGGGGAGCCAGCGGTCGAGGTCGGGCGTCGGTGGGGAGTGCGAGGCCGTGCGTGACACGTTACGGGTGAGGACGCCGCGCAGGGCCCAGCGCTTCCCGGGCGGCGCCACCGTTTCTGTGGATGACGCGCCACTACCCGTTCCGCGCCGGGGGGTGGCGTTTGTGTGGATGACGCGCCACCGCCCGCCTCCAAACGAGCCAGTGGCGTTTCATCCACAGTAGAGGTGGATCATCGGCCACTGCCCTGTGATGGCGGGGGGCGGTGGCGCGTCATCCACAGTAGAGGTAGATCATCGGCCACTGCCCCGGGGATCCGGGGGGTGTGGCGCGTGGTCCACACCGCTGGGGCAATGGCGACAGCCAAGGCCCCTCGCGCGCCGAAACCAGGGCCGCGCCAGCGGCCCCATCATCATCCCCGGCGTGATTCGTCAGCTCCTCGCCCCACACGTCCCCCGCGCCGCGGCGGCGCTCGACGTGGCGCGGACGTTGCCCGGCGCGGCCGGCGTGGCGCTGACGTTCGATGACGGACCGCATCCGGAGGGGACGCCGGCCGTGCTCGAGATATTGGCGGCGGCGGACATCAAGGCCACGTTCTTCCTGGTCGGCGAACAGGTCGAACGCCGGCCCGCGCTGGCGGCCGAGATCGCCGGGCGCGGGCACACGGTGGCGCTGCACGGCTACCGCCACCGGCCCCAGCCGGCGCAGAGCGCGCAGGTGGTCCGGGACGATCTCGCCCGGGGCGCGCGGGCGATCGAGGACGCCACCGGCCTAGGTCTCGGATGGCATCGCCCGCCATACGGCCTCTACAGCGCCGCGGGGCTCGGCTGGGTGCGCGAGCGCGGGCTAAAGCCGCTACTTTGGTCGCGCTGGGGCAGGGATTGGCGCCGCCTGACGACGCCTCAGCGGATCGCGTCGCGGGCGACGCGCGATGTACAGACCGGCGACGTGATCCTCCTGCACGATGCGGACTTCTACAGCTCGGCCGGCTCGCACGAACGCACCGCGGCGGCTCTTACCCTCATCGTGAGAGAACTCAAACGTCAGAAAATCGGTACCGTCCTACCCCTCTGACAGGCTGGATCGTGATGCCCCGGTCGGCGTAGCAGCACACGATCGCCACGCGCCGGTGGCGCACCTATGACGATGACCACTGTTTCTTCGCAACAGACTGGCGCCGACTTCGCGCGGTTTGCCATCGGGTTCGACCCGCGCGACCGGCCGCGCCTGCACGCCCTGATCGACGAGGTGATCGACTCGGGCCACTGGACCGAGGGCGAGATGACGCAGCGCTTCGAGGCGGCCTGGGAGGCCTACAACGGCGCCGAGGCGGTGGCCACCGGGAGCTGGTCGGGCGGCGCGATGGCGGCCCTCAAGTTCGCCCAGGTGCAGGGGGAAACCGTGCTGTGCCCATCGAACACGTTCATGGCCACCCCGCTGGCGGCGGTCAATGCCGGTGCAAGCGTCCAGTTCGTCGACTGCAACCGCGAGGACCTCTGCATGTCCTTTCAAGACTTCGAGGCCAAGGCCGAGAAGCACAAGCCACGCGCGGCGTTCCTGGTCCACATCGGCGGGCACATCGCGTTCGACACGCTCCAGATAGCGGAGTATTGCGCCCAGAACGACATTTTTCTGATCGAGGACTGCGCCCACGCGCACGGGGCGGAATGGAATGGGCGCCGAGCGGGAACTTACGGAGACGCGGGCGTCTACTCGCTCTACGCGACCAAGACGATCAGCACCGGAGAGGGCGGAGTGCTCGTCTCAACAC
>DATBYI010000299.1:0-3590 GCA_036513815.1 Solirubrobacteraceae bacterium | reverse complement strand
GTGACGGCGCTGACCGGGTTCCAGTCGGCGATCGTCCGCAGGAGAGCGGGCATGTGCGCGGTCGGAACGAGCGCGTTGGAGACGAAGGCGAGCGGGAACAGGATGATCAGCCCGAGGCCCTGCGCCGACTCGGCATCCTGGCTGACAAGGCCGATGCACGCGCAGCCCCATGACACGGCGTAGCTGAAGAGCAGGAAGATCCCGACGCCGGCGAGGGTCGAGCCCAGCGACGCATCGGGACGCCAGCCGACGACGAGCCCGGTGGCGATCACGATCGCGGCGCACAGGCCGGCGCTCAGCAGGTCGGTCAGCGAGCGCCCGACGAGCACCGACGGCTTCCAGATCGGCAGCGTGCGGAAACGGTCGATCACGCCGCTGCGCAGGTCGGTGCTGAGCCCGACGGCCGTCCCGATCGCGGACGTGGTCAGGTTCATCGCGAGCAGACCGGCGATCGCGAAGTCGGTGTAGCTGCCGCCGGAGACGACGACCCCCGCGCCGAACACGTACACGAAGAGCAGCGTGAACAGGATCGGCTGGATGGTCACGTCGGACAGCCGCAACGGCTCGCGCGCGAGGTGCACAAAGTTGCGCGCGGTCAGCACCGTCACGTCGCGTACGGCCTGCCGGAGGCGGCCGCCGAGCTGCGGTCGCGTCGTCGAGAGGGCGAGCACCTCGGTGGTCATGAGCGGGCCTCGCGACCGGTGAGGGCGAAGAACACGTCGTCCAACGACGGTGGCCGAACCTGAACGTCGTCGACCGCGACGCGGGCGTCGTCGAGCGCCCGGATCACCCTCGTGGCCAGGCCCGGGGTGCTCTCGACCGGCGCCCGGAGATGACGACCGTCGTGCGCGATCGCGATCGACCCGGTGACGAGAGGCTCGAGCGCCTCGCCGGCCTCCGGGCGCGCCTCGGCCAGCGTGACCTCGAGGCGCGCGCCACCGACCTGCGCCTTCAGCTCGCGCGGCGCCCCGCCCGCGATGGCACGACCGTGATCGATCACGACGATCCGGTCGGCCAGTTCGTCGGCCTCGTCGAGGTACTGCGTGGTGAGCAGGAGCGTCGTCCCGTCGGCGACGAGCCCGCGGATCACGTCCCACATGCGAACTCGGCTGGTGGGGTCGAGGCCGGTGGTCGGCTCGTCGAGGAACAGCACGGGCGGATGCGTGAGGATGCCGGCGGCCAGGTCGAGCCTCCGGCGCATCCCTCCCGAATACGTCTTCATGACACGGTCGGCGGCGTGGGTCAGCTCGAACTGATCGAGCAGGTCCGCGGCTCGCGCCCGAGCCTCGCGACGGGCGAGACCACCGAGGCGGGCGATCATGATCAGGTTCTGGCGCCCCGTGAGGAGCTCGTCGAGCGTCGCGTCCTGGCCGGTTACGCCGATCCGCCGCTGCACGCTCGCCGGCTCACGGACGACGTCGAAGCCCGCCACCGTCGCGGTGCCGCAATCGGGGCGAGTGAGGGTGGTCAGGATCCGAACGGCGGTCGTCTTGCCGGCGCCGTTCGGCCCGAGCACGCCGAGGATGCTTCCGCGCGGCACGGCGAGGTCGAGCCCGGCCAGCGCGACGGTCGCCCCAAAGCGCTTGGTCAGGCCGCTCGCCTCGATCATCGTGTCACGCTTCATCCATTCCCCTTACCGGTCGACAAGTAATCCACGTCGCGCCACCTTACCGGCCCACTTACCGGTCGTCAAGTCAGCTCGGTTGCTAAGCTGACGCGATGTCCGGTCAGCCGTCAACCCGGGAGCGGATCCTCGACATCGCCCTCGATCTGTTCTCCGAGCGGGGGTACGACAAGACCTCGCTACGCGACATCGCGGAGCGGCTGGGCACGACGAAGGCGGCGCTCTACTACCACTTCGCGCGCAAGGAGGACATCCTCTTGGAGCTCCACCTGCGCCTGCACGAGATCGGCTACGACGTGCTGACACAGCTGGATGGCCTCAGGGACGCGCAGGCGTACGTCGAGGCGTGGCCGAGGCTGATGGACGAGTTCATCGACCGCGTGTCCGCGAATCGCGACCTCGTCGTGCTCCATCTGCGCAACGTGCACGCGCTCGAGCAGATCGGTGCCGACGAGCGCCATCAAGCCGAGAACGAAGATCTCATGGAGCGGTTCGCGAGGGTGTTCGCCAACCCGGAGATCCCCCTGGCCGACCGCGTCCGGATGGCGTGCTCCCTCGGCGCGGTGATCGCCGGGCTGATCGACGCCGGCAAGCGATTCGGCGACGCGGAGCCCGCCGAGCTGATCGAACTGGTGCGCGCCTCGGTCCACGACATGCTCCGCCCGGCGCAAGCCGCCAGCGAGCCAGTGCCGGCACCCAGCCTCTAGCTTCTCGCCCGCCGATACTCGAGCTGCTCGACGATGCGGCGCGAGTCGCAGATCGCCTCGCCGTCGATCACCAGCACCGGCACCCGCCGCTGACCGGTGAGCGCCTCGACCTCGGGCCGGCGCGAGCGACGCTGCGGCACCCGGACCTCCCGATACTCAATCCCGTCACGCGCGAGCGCCCGAGCGACTTTGCCGCACGGGCACAGCCAGTTCGTCGGGGTCGTGCAGCGGTAGAGCGTGGCCATGCGTGACAGGCGCGGTGGCGGTGGGCGGGCCTAACCCCAGCCGAGCGGCGTGTGGCGGACGACCGCGCCGGCCACGCGGAGCGCCACCGGCTGACGCGAGCCGGGCGGCGACATCAGGTCCCCCTCGCGCTCGCGGTACCACGCGATCGTCTCCTCGAGGCAGTCCTCGTGGGGTGAGGTTCGCCAGCCCAGCTCGCGCTTGGCCTTGGCGCTCGAGCAGGCCCAGTTCAGCGAGACGATCCGCACCTCCTCGGGGGAGGGCATCGCGCCTCCGGCCACCCACTGGCCGCCCTCGGCGAGCGCCAGCGCGACGCGGGCTGGGAGCTTCACCGCCGGCGGGTCGATCCCGGACAGGCGCGCCAGGTCGGCGAACAGCCGGTCCATCGTGAAGTTGCGGTTGCCGAGGATGTAGCGCTGGCCGGGGACGCCGCGCTCGTCGGCGAGCAGGTGGCCGCGGGCCACGTCCTGGACGCCGACGATGTTCAGCGTGCCGTCCACGTAGGCCGGGATCTGCCGGCGCATGAAGCGGCGGACGAGCACGGTCGAGGAGCGGCCGCAGTCCCCCGGGCCGAGCACCGTCGCGGGGTTGACGATCACCACGGGCAGGCCGCGCTGCACCATGGCGAGCGCCGTCGCCTCCGCCTCGTGCTTGGAATCGACGTAGGGGATTCGGTGGCGCGCTCCGTCCCACGCGGTCGCCTCGGTCGCGACCGCCCCGCGCCGGGCCGGCCCGATTGCGGCCACCGACGAGGTGTAGACGACGCGCTCGACGCCTACGCGCAGCGCCTCTTCGAGCACGATTCGCGTGCCTTCGACGTTGAGGGCCAACGTCTGCTCGCGCGTGAGCCTGAGGTTCGTGGTGCCGGCGGCGTGGAATAAGCGGTCGACGCCTCGCAACGCGCGCCTCACGGACTGACGGTCGAGGACGTTGCCCCGGGCGGTGGCGACGTCGAGCTCGGCGAGGCCATTCTGATCCGAACGCGGCCGCACCAGCGCGCGCACCTCGTCGCCCCG
>DATBYI010000298.1:0-2062 GCA_036513815.1 Solirubrobacteraceae bacterium | reverse complement strand
GCGCCGACCGCGCCGAGCAGCTGGACGTTCCCGATCCAGCAGGGGACCGAGCCGGTGCAGTTCGACCAGGTGATCACGTCGCTGCAGGCGCCCACGCGCGCGAACCTGCAGACGCTGCTCCAGCAGTTCGGGACCGCGCTCAAGAAGGGCGGCCCTTCCTACAACGCCTCGATCAAGTACTGGCTGCCCGCCTACGAGTATTCGGCGGTGGTCAGCCACGACGCGCTCGGCCTCCAGCCGCACGACCTGTCGGACTGGATCGCCGAGCAGGGCGAGGTGTCGGGCGCGATCGACACCCACCCACAGAACCTCGAGAACCTGATCACGAACTTCAACACGACCGCGCACTCCTTCGCGGTGGAGAACACAGCGCTGAGCCAAGCGGTGGCCGACCTGCCGCAGACGCTCGCGGCCGCGATCCCAGCCTTCCACGCGCTCAACGCCGCCTTCTGCTCGGGCGCGCAGGTCCCCAATTGCGCGCCCGGACCGCTGCCGCAGCTGGCCAAGGCCCTGATCCCAGGCGTCAAGTCGACCGGGCCGATGATCGACGCGAGCCTGCCCTTCATCACCCAGCTGCGCTACCTCGTCTCGCCCTCGGAGCTGCGGGGCTTGACCGCCGACCTCGCGGCGACGGTGCCGGCACTCACCAACCTCACGCGGGAGAGCATCCCGCTCATGGCCAACGGCGTGCGGCCCGCCGCGACGTGCGCCGAGCAGGTCGTGATCCCCTGGTCGAAGCTGACCATCAACGACCCGCACTTCAACGCCTCGAACGGTTTCCCGCCCCGGCCCGTGTACGTCGAGGCGGTCGACTTCCTGCCCGGTCTGGCCGGCGAGTCGCGTGACTTCGACGCCAACGGGCCGTACATCCGAGTCCTCGGCACCGGCGGCACCCTCACCTATTCGCTCAGCCCGGGCTCCGGGCTCGTCGGACAGGCGCTCGCGCCGCTCCAGGGCGAGCAGCCTCAGCCGCCGCCCGGTGGAAAGGCGCCGCCGCTCGAGCCGAACGTGCCGTGCGAGACGCAGCAGCCGATCACCGATTTGACGGCCTCAACCGGCGGCCCGCCGGCGCAGGAGTCGAGCAACCTGTCCGCGCCGGGCGCCGCGCTGCGCTGGGATTCGGCCGCGGCCGCCGCACTGCCGCAGATCTCCAAGCTCGCCGGCCAGGACGGCCTGAAGCTGGGCACCGCGGCGATGCCGACGACGAGCAGCGCCAACAGCGCCAACAAGAGCGCCGTCCGAAAGGGCGCCAAGAAATGAAACGCGCGATCCGCGAGCACTGGAAGGACTTCGCGGCGATCGTCGGCCTGCTCGTGGTCACGGTCTTCGTGGCCGGCTACATCCTCCTCAACGAGCGGCTGTCGATTCCCTTCATCTCGCCCGCCCAGTACACGCTGAACGCCGATTTCCAGACCGCGCAGGCGGTCACGCCCGGCCAGGGCCAGAGCGTCCGCATCTCCGGCGTCCAGGTCGGCCTGATCAGCGGCGTCACGCTGAAGAACGGCGAGGGCGTCGTGAAGATGAGCATCGACAAGAAGTACGAGGGGCTCATCCGGCAGAACTGGACCGCGCTGATCCGTCCGCGCACCGGACTCGACGACATGTTCATCGAGCTGAGCCCCGGCATCGGCAACGCGCCGTCCGCGAAGTCGGGCTACACGATCCCGGTCTCCAACACGATGCCGGTCGTCAACCTCGACGAGATCCTCGCCTCGCTCGACCAGGACAGCCGCGAGTACCTCGACCTGCTCGTCAACGGCGCCGGCCAGGGCCTCCAGAAGAACGGCGGCGATGAGCTGGCCCAGGTGATGGAGCGGTTCGAGCCGACCCATCAGGACCTGGCGCGGCTGAACGGCGCGGTGGCGCAGCGCGGCGCCGACCTACAGCAACTCGTGAACTCGCTGCGGCGATTGAATGACGCGCTCGCGGCCAAGCAGGGCCAGATCGTCCAGCTCGTCGACTCGAGCGAGAAGGTGTTCGGCGCGTTCGCCTCGGAGGACCACAACGTCAGCCGCGCCGTCGCCGATCTGCCCGGCACCCTCAGCCAGACGACGACGACGCT
>DATBYI010000297.1:0-7273 GCA_036513815.1 Solirubrobacteraceae bacterium | reverse complement strand
GGCCACGGACATCCGGGTCATCCTGATCAAGCTGGCCGACCGCCTGCACAACATGCGCACGATCGGCGCGATGGTCAAGCAGAAGCAGATCGAGAAGGCCCGCGAGACGCTCGACATCTACGCGCCGATCGCCCACCGGCTCGGTATCCACGCGATCAAGTGGGAGCTCGAGGACCTCGCCTTCCAGACCCTGCACCCGCGCAAGTACAACGAGATCAAGGGGCTCGTCGCCCAGCAGCGCGCCGAGCGCGAGCGCTACGTGAGCCAGGCCGCCGGCTACGTGACCAAGGAGCTCGAGGAGCTCGGCATTCACGCCGAGATCTCGGGCCGCGCCAAGCACTTCTACTCCATCTATTCGAAGATGACCAAGAAGGGGCGCGAGTTCAACGAGATCTACGACCTCACCGCGATGCGCGTGATCGTCGGCTCGGTCAAGGACTGCTACGGCGCGGTCGGCGTGATCCACTCGTTGTGGAAGCCGCTGCCGGGCCGGTTCAAGGACTTCGTGGCGATGCCCAAGTTCAACATGTACCAGTCGCTGCACACGACGGTGATCGGGCCCGAGGGGCGCCCGCTCGAGATCCAGATCCGCACGCGAGAGATGCACGACCTGGCCGAGTTCGGCATCGCTGCCCACTGGATGTACAAGGAGAACGGCGCGGCCCGCTCCGGTGACGGTGCGGGGGTGGGTGGGTCCAAATCTGACAACAAGCTCAAGTGGCTTCGCTCGCTGCTCGACTGGCAGCAGGAAGAGGCCGATCCCCGCGAGTTCATGGAGACCCTAAAGGTCGACCTGTTCGAGGACGAGGTGTTCGTCTTCACGCCCAAGGGCGAGGTCAAGTCGCTCGCCGCCGGCGCCACGCCGCTCGACTTCGCCTACGAGATCCACACCGACGTCGGCCACCGCTGCGTCGGCGCCAAGGTCAACGGCAAGATCGTCCCGCTCTCCTACCAGCTGCGTTCCGGCGACATCGTCGAGGTGCTGACCTCGAAGCGCGAGCGAGGACCGTCCCGCGACTGGCTCGCGCTGGTCAAGACCACACGCGCGCGCAACAAGATCAAGGCCTGGTTCAAGGCCGAGTCGCGCAAGGACTCCGAGCACACCGGGCGCGAGCTGCTCCAGGACGCCCTCAAGAAGCAGGGGCTGCCCTCGCAGAAGATCGTCGGCTCACCGCTCCTGGCGGACGTCATCCGCGAGATGGGTTTCCGCAAGGCCGACGACTTCTACATCGCGCTGGGCGGAGCGAAGATCTCTCCCAAGGTCGTCGTCAACAAGATCATGCAGCGGCTCAAGCAGGGCGAGACCGCCGAGTCCGAGCCGACCGCGGCCGACGACCTGCTGAAGACGCGCCGCCGGCGCTCGCGCGCCACCACGTCGTCCTCGCGCTTCGGGATCGCCGTCGAGGGCATCGACGAAGTGATGCTGCGGATGGCCAAGTGCTGCCGCCCGGTCCCGGGCGACCCGATCGTCGGCTATATCTCGCTCGGCCGCGGGATCACGATCCACCGCGAGGACTGCCCGAACGTGGCCGTGCTCAAGAAGGACCCCGACCGGTTCACTCCCGTGTCGTGGGACGGCGATCCCGAGACGTCGTTCCGCGTCGAGATCGAGGTCGACGGGTGGGATCGCCACCGGCTCCTCGAGGACATGTCGCGGACGTTCGCCGAGGCGGGGATCAACATCCTCGAGGCGCGCTGCATCGTCAACCACCCGATGGTCAAGAACCGGTTCGTCGTCGAGGTCGGAGACACGCGCTCGCTCGACCAGGCGATCAACCGGCTGCGCAACATCGACGCGGTGTTCGACGCCTACCGCGTCACGCCCGCCGCGGCTTAGCGGCTCAACCGCAACCGCTTCCCGGGTCCGGGCTCACTCACTGAATCAGCGTTCCGGCCCGTCTCGCCGGGGCGGGGTGACGCGCACCGTCCGCGGGCGCGTGCCGCGGATCTTCGAGATGACGACCGCCTGACCCCTGGGGAGCGTCTTGATCTCGTTCGGGTCGACGATGAAGCGCTCGACCTGGCGTCGGGTCCCGCGCCCGGTGTCGTAGCCGCCGAGGAGGCCTCCGCCGGTCTGCCGCGTCTCCTCCCAGACACGCTCGGTGCCGGCGATCTGCGCGATCGTCCGCGCCGACTCGGGCACCTCCTGGCGGTGGAAGATCTTGACCGCGGTGACCCCGAGGACGAGATCCTTGAAGCCGGGGCTGGCCCGCTCGAAATCGACCAGTTCCTGCGTGGAGACGAACACGGGCATCCCCGCCTCGCGTCCTCGGGCCAGCAGCGCGGCGACGTGGTCGGTGCCGATCCCGGAGAACTCGTCTATCGCGATCATGGCCGGCTCGAGCGCACGCCCGTCCAGCGGCCGGTCGAGACGAACGCCGGACGCCGTGACCAGATCCTGCACGACCAGCGAGCCGATCTGGGCCGCCAGCTGCCCGTAGCGGCTCGAGTTCAGGCTGAACACGACCACCTCGGGCCCCGCCAGCGCGTTGCGAAGATCGATCATGTCGGCCTGCGGATCGCCGGGCGGCGCCAGCTGCGGTCCGACGTGCGATTCGGTCACGATCGCCAGCCGGGTCTGCAGCCCGCGGATAGCGCTCAGCTGATCGTGGGTGAGGCCGGCCCGGTAGTCCTGGACCCGCTCGCGCAGCTCACCGTCAACGTGTCGCAGGATCCCGGTCAGCCGGGTCGGATCCATCAGCACGACGACCTCGTGCAGGGTCGGCCGCCGGTCCGGGTGAGCCTGGGCCAGGACCTGGAGGACGGTCTGGACGTAGCGCTCGGCGGCGCGCATGTAGTGCGGCTCGGTGAAATGCTCGGTGCGGATCAGCTTGTCCTTGAGCTCGGTGGCGTTGCCGTGGGCGAGCGGGTTCCAATGCGCGCCGCCGTCGAGCGTCCAGACCTTGATCGGACGCCCCTCGGTGCTCGCCGCTGCGGTCAGCTCGCGCACGAACGCCGGCGAGCCTTTCATGTCGATGGCCACCACGGGGCGCCCCCGCCGGACCTGGTCGGTGAGGATCGTGAGCAGCGTCGTCGTCTTGCCGGCGCCGCTCGCCCCGACGATCAGGCCGTGGGCCGAGAGCTCGTCGTAGCCCAGGCGGACCATCCGGCCCTGGGCGTCGACGCCGAGGACGATCTCGTCTCGCCGGCGCGCTGGGGGTCGCAGCCCGCGGGCGAACGCGCGCGCGGTCCGGAACGCCGCGACGGCGAACATCGCGCCGAGCACGGGCAGCGCGACCGCCGTCGGGAGGACGAGGAGCGCCGCGAACGCCGCCATCATCATTCCGCGCCGCAGCGCCCGGTGTGGTTCGGCCGAGCTCATCGAACCGCCTCCGATGCGCGTTCGAGTGCTCTTGACCTCGCCACGGCCGCAGGCGCGGGGCGCGAGCGCACGCGCTGGAGGTGGACGAGGTCCGAGACTCCGACCCGCCGCGCGGCACGCTCGACGGCGCGCGCCACCGACTGGCTCTGCACGAGGTAGGCGACGCCGTCGATCCTGGGGTCGGCCCCGTAGCCGGCGAGGATCGTCTCGAGGCGCGTGCGGACCTTGGTCGAGAGCTCGAGCTCGACGGCGATCCGGCGCCCGTCGGCGGTCCTCAGGAGCAGGTCCGGGTAGTGGACGCGTTCGCGGCCGCCCGGACCGCGACCGCCTAGCCTGACCCCGAGCGGCTCGGCATGGTGCTCGGAATCGATCGCCCGGCCGTCGCGCGAGCGAAGCGTCCGCTCCGAGAGAGCCTCGCTGAGCGGACCGAACGCCCCGCGCCGGGCGGCGATCCACAGCCAGGCCAGGCCCACGTCGTGCTCGTAGGTGTGCAGGTCGAGGCGTGGCTTGGGGAGCCGGCTCCCGATCGCGCCAAGCCCGGCCCGGGTGATCAGGTAGAGGGGCGGCTGACCGCTGAACACCTGCGCCCCCTCGGCGTAGCCGCCCTCCGTGAGCTTGTCGAGGCGCCGGCGCGCGGTGGTGGGCTTGACGGCGAGCAGTGCGGCGGCGTGGTCGACGCGCGCGAAGCGATGCTCGGCGAGGAACCCGAGCAGCTCGAGGTCGGTTTCGGTCAGGGATACCGGGCTTGGTGGGCGCGCTCGGCGCGCCGGTCGGTGATTCTCCACGTCCCCAAGAGCCTCGAGCGGGACGTTTTCTCCCCCCTCCGGGGGGGGATTCGCGTCGCGGGTCGGCGCCTTGGGCGCGTCAGAGCCCGGGATGGGGCAGCGAGCTCGTGTTCACGACCTCGAAGTCTCGGCCGGTCAGCCGGTCGAGCAGGTGCAGCGCATCGTTGTTCCAGCGCCGGTCCGGGGCCCCCGAGATGAACCACGGCGAGCCGTTGTCGGCCAGGATCATCCCGTAGCGCTTGAGCGCCTCGGCCACGACGCGAGCCTGGTAGGGGAGACCCGAGATGTCGACGTTCGCCTTGAGGCGGACGCGGAGCCCCATCGGCGGGAGGTTCGGCCCGCTACACGTCGAGGCCTCGTGGCGCGCGGGATACACGTAGCGCGGCGACGTGCACGGTGCCGTGAAGCGGAGCGCGTGGTCGATGCTCCCGGCCGCGAGGTCGGAGTAGCGGGCCAGCCCGGGCAGGATCGGCAGTCCGGCCGCGTCGGCCGACGTCCACCCGGCCGGACGGAGGTGGTCAGAGCGCAGGTTGAAGATCGCGCCCGACCCGGCCGTCCACGAGCGCCCGCCGTCGTGCGGGTAGGCGGCGAAGAGCTCGTAGTCGGTGCACGTGTCGCGGTCCACGACGATCACGTGGCGGTCGCCGCTCGACCCGTAGCCGCCCTCGATCGGCACGCCCTTGGGCAGCGGGTACGGCCCCTTGTCCGACTCGGAGGAATACTTGAAGCGGACGGGCACCTTGCGCGTCTGCGACGACACGACCGTGTACGGGATCCCGATTGGCTCGCCGTCATAGAGGCCCGAGCCGAAGTCGGGATGAACCGGGTCGTTCAGCCCGATGCTCGCGATCAGCTTCGCCGAGTTCTTGGCCACGGGGAGGCGATCGACCCGCTGGTTCCATGGGTTGTCGGCGGGAAAGATCGGGCAGCCCGGCGCGGCCGGAAGGGAGTGGGCCGAGACGAGGGCGGGGACGGCGATCAGCACCGCCACACCGAATCCGATCAGTCCAGCGACGATGACCGGGACGCGACGCAACGCGACGCTCAGGACACCACGGCCAGCCCGCTCGGCGTCACGCCGAACGCGGCCTCGTCGACGTCGCCGATGTAGTCGCCGTCGACCTGGAGGGGAAGGGGCCGCGCGTCGAGCGAGCGGACATGCATCTCCCGGAGGCCCGAGAGCGCGTGGACGTGACGGTGCCCGGCGACCTTGAAGTGACTCGAGAGCGCGCGGGCGATGATCGTCGGCACTGCGAGGGGGCGCGCGCGATCGAGGACGAGGCCGGCGAGATCGCCGCTGTGGAGCGTGGCCCCCTCGACCATCTCGACCGGCCGCTCGCCGAAGAAGGTGTACGGGGTGGCGTTCTGCACGATCGCCGTCACCCCCGCGATCGTCTCGCCGCCCAGCTCGGCCTCGAGCCGCGGCGGGTGCAGGAGATAGCGCCGCGTGAACGTCCGCACGCCCGTCCACGCGTAGTACCACTCGCCGAACCTGGCCTTCAGCCGTGGATGCGCGTCGACCTGCTCGACCACGCTCGCGTCGAGCCCGACCCCGGCCGAGAACAGGAACCTGCGCTCGTTGACCGAGCCGATGTCGACGCGCTGAGGGTGCCAGTCGTCGGCCATCAGGAGCAGATGCTCGGTGGCGTCGACCACGTCGGTCGGGATGCCGAGCATCCGGCAGTAGACGTTGGCGCGCCCGCCCGGGAGGCAGCACAGCGGTGTGTTCGAGCCCGCCAGGCCGTTGGCCGCCTCGTTGACCGTCCCGTCGCCGCCGAAGGCCACCACCACGTCGTAACCCTCGCGAGCCGCCTCGCGGGAGAGTTCGGTGGCGTGGTCACGCGAGTCGGTGTCGATCGCGTCCACCTCGTAGCGGCCCCGCAGCGCGTAGACCACGAGGTTCTTGAGCCGGTCGGATACCGTGGTCGCGTACGGGTTGACGATGATCAGCATCCGCCGGGTGGGCGCGCTCTGGCCGAGCGCGAGCGTCGCCTCGAGGCGCTCGAGTGGGTCAGTGGAGGTGGCGGCCATGGTGATGCTTGAACACCGGTTCCCGGTTGTCGTTACCCGTTCGCCGAATCGTCGATCCGAGAACGGTTGGCTCAAGCCCCCTCGAAGTCTGACGAACCTGTGGGTATACTGCGCTCAACATAGCTGTACGCATCAAGAGGGGTGGAGGGACTGGCCCTATGAAACCCCGGCAACCTCCCGAAAGGGAAAGGTGCCAATTCCATCAGGCTCCAACGATAAGCCTGGGAGATGTGGATAGGGCGGTTTCTCAGACCTCCGACCCGGACCACTGACCCCGGCGGAGGTTTTTTCATATGCCGCCAGAGTCTCTGCTGTGCAAAGAATGTAAAACGGCCTACCCGCTCGAGGCACGCTACGTGTGCGAGCGGTGCTTCGGGCCCCTCGAGGTCGCCTACGGCCCGCGGTCGACCGACGACGTCGCGGCCCTGCGCCGGCGGATCCAAGCCGGTCCGCACTCGCTGTGGCGCTACAGCGACTTCCTGCCCGTGAAGTCCCCGCCCCAGGGCGTGTTGCCCGCCGGCTGGACGCCGCTGCTGCGGGCCGATCGGCTCGCCGAGCAACTCGGGCTGGGTGAGCTGTGGATCAAGAACGACGCCGCCAACCCGACCCACTCGTTCAAGGACCGCGTCGTCTCGATTGCGCTGGCGCGCGCCCGTGAGCTGGGGTTCGAGACGATCGCCTGCGCGTCGACGGGCAATCTCGCCAACGCCGTGGCCGCCCACGCCGCGGCGGCCGGACTCGAGTCCTACGTGTTCATACCGCATGACCTGGAGGAGCAGAAGGTGCTCGCGACCGGGGTCTACGGCACGAACCTGGTCTCGGTGCAGGGCAACTACGACGACGTCAACCGCCTGTGCACCGAGCTGTCGGCCGAGCACGAGTGGGCCTTCGTGAACATCAACATGCGGCCGTACTACTCGCAGGGGTCGAAGACCCTCGCGTTCGAGACCGTAGAGCAGCTCGGCTGGGAGCTCCCCGACCGGGTGGTCGCGCCGATCGCCTCGGGCTCGCTGTTCACGAAGATCGCGCGCGGGTTCGAGGAGTGGATCGAGGCGGGGCTCGTGAGCGGCGAGCTGCCGACGTTCAACGGCGCCCAGGCCCGTGGCTGCTCGCCCGTCGCCACCGCGTTCGAGGC
>DATBYI010000296.1:0-2558 GCA_036513815.1 Solirubrobacteraceae bacterium | reverse complement strand
ATCGAATTCCGCGACGTGTCCAAGCTCTACGCGGGCGACGTCGGACTCGACCACGTGACCTTCTCCGTCGACCGCGGGGAGTTCGTATTCCTCGTCGGATCGACCGGATCGGGCAAGTCCACCCTGATGCGCCTCCTGATCAAGGAGCTCGAGCCGACCAGCGGCAGGATCCGCGTCGCGGGGCACGACCTGAACGAAATCACCCGCAAGCGAGTCCCGTACTACCGCCGCAACGTCGGGGTCGTGTTCCAGGACTTCAAGCTGCTTGCGAACCGGAACGTGTACGCGAACGTCGCCTACGCGCTCCAGGTGACCGGCGGCTCGCGCAAGGAGATCCGCGCCAAGGTCCCGGACATCCTGCGCCTGACCGGACTGTCGACCAAGCTGCACAACTTCCCCGATCAGCTCTCCGGCGGCGAGCAGCAGCGCGTTTCGATCGCCCGCGCGTTCGTCAACCATCCGCCGCTGCTGCTGGCCGACGAGCCGACCGGCAACCTCGATCCCGACACCAGCATCGACATCATGCGGCTGCTCTACCGGATCAACCGGACCGGCACGACCGTGCTCGTCGCCACGCACGATCAGACGATGGTCGACAAGATGCGCCGCCGCGTCCTCGAGCTCGCGCACGGGCGGATCGTCCGCGACGAGGCCACCGGCCTGTACACGCGCGACGAGACCACGCGAGAGTTCGCCCAGCGCCTGCGCGCCCCGTCGACGCGTCCACCTGGGGTTTCGTAAGCGATGCGGTTCGGGTTCTTCCTCCGCGAGGCCATCCGGTCGATGCGGCGCAGCGCAGCGCCCAGCTTCGCGGCGCTCGCCACCGTGCTCGTGACGATGCTCGTACTCGGCGTGTTCATCCCGATCGTGCAGGCTACGAACGGCGCGGCGAACAGCGTCCGCGGCCGTGTCGAGGTCGACGTCTACATGAACAACACCGCGACCGCCGCGGACGACTCCCGGGTGCAGTCAGAGCTGTTGCAGCTGCATCACGTCAAGTCGGTCCAGTTCGTCTCCAAGGAACAGGCCTACAAGGCGCAGGTGGCGACCGACCCCGCGGCCTACGCGCTGCTCGGGTCCAACCCGCTGCCGGACACCTTCCACGTGATCCCCGACAACCCGAGCAACGTGCTGATCGTGCACACCGAGATCGCCGGTTCGGGATCGGGCGGGAGTCCCGTCGACGCGTCGATCAACCGGGTGTCGAACAAGCAGACCGACACGAAGCAGATCCTCGAGGTGACAAACCTGGTCACGATCACCGCTGCGGTGCTCACGGTCCTGCTCGTGCTGGCCTCGATCGGGTTGATTGCCAACACGATCCGCCTGTCGCTTTACTCGCGCCGGCGCGAGGTCGAGGTGATGAAGCTCGTCGGCGCCACCGACTGGTTCATCCGCTGGCCGTTCGTGATCGAGGGGGTGATTGTCGGCTCGCTCGGCGCGCTGCTGGCGATCGTCGTGCTCGGCGTGACCAAGATCGCGCTGCTCGATCCTCTGGCCAATAACTTCGCACTGATCGCCGCGCCGCGGACGATCTCGTTCGTCCTGCTCATCGTGGTGCTGCTGGGTTCGGGCGCGCTGGTCTCGGCGGTCGGCTCCGGGCTCTCGTTGCGGCGCTTCCTGCGCGTCTGAGTTCGGGCATCCCACGGGGGTGAGGTGAGCGTCACCAGTGAGCCGTGGGGGGAGGTCGATGGCCAGCCGGTCGAGCTCTACACGCTCTCGAGCGGTTTCGGTCTGAGCGTCTCGGTCGCCACCTATGGCGGCGTGGTGCAGTCGATCCTCGCGCCCGACCGATTGGGTCGCGCGGTCAACGTGGCCCTCGGGTTCTCGACCCTCCAGGAGTACGTCGCGAACACCAGCGGCGCCGATGGCAGCGCGTCGGGAGGGACGCACTTCGGCGCGTTGATCGGTCGTTACGCGAACCGGATTGCCGAGGGCGGGTTCACGCTGGACGGACGGCGCTTCGACCTGGCGGGCAACCACGGTCCGGACGATCCGATCACGCTGCACGGCGGTCCGGGAGGCGGATACAGCGGTGTCTTGTGGCGGGCGGTGTCGGTGGCGGATGGTCCGGACGCGGCCGTGCGGCTTCGGTATGTGGATGAGGACGGGCGAAATGGTTTCCCAGGCACGGTCTCGAACGATGTCGAGTACACGGTCACGCGCGATAACTCGCTGCGGATCGAATACCGCGTGAGCACCGACGCCCCCACCGTCGTCAGCCCCACCAATCACACCTATTTCAACCTGGCCGGCGAGGGCTCGGGTGACATTTATGGGCAGCTGCTGGCCGTCAACGCGCACGAGGTGCAGACAGTCGACCGGACCGGGGTCCCGAACGGGTTCCTCGCTGTGGACGGGACGCCTTTCGACTTTCGGGCCATGAAGCCGATCGGACGGGATCTGCGCGCGGCCAGGGCTCCGGGAGGCGAGCAGCTGACGATCGCGTGGGGCTATGACCACAACTACGTTCTGCGCGGCTCGGGCTACCGGCTGGCTGCCGTCGCGTCCGATCCGGTGACCGGGATCGTCCTGTGGACCTACACCGACCGCCCCGG
>DATBYI010000295.1:0-3740 GCA_036513815.1 Solirubrobacteraceae bacterium | reverse complement strand
TTCTGGCCTGTATCTCCTCCGGGTAGGCGGACCGGTAGGCGAGGGCGGCGTCAATCTGGGGGCGGGACACGACTCCATCGGCGGCAAGGTCCGCTGCTGGTTCCTTGGTGGATCCCAGGTCGTCGATCCACATCGCGACCTCCCATACGTCGGGACCGCCGATCAGACCGGCACGTCGGCCCGTTGGGCCGTCTCGGAACGTGATCATCGGGTGCTCGTCGCGTCGTGCGCCCTCCTCGGCGTATCGACGTAGGCGGTCCGACAGGCTCTCGCCAGCTGCGCGAGCGCGGAGCCGGAGCCGTTCGGCGAGGCCGTCGTCCAAGCGGACAGACACATTCACGGACATGTCGACAGTGTCGCACATTGTCAACGCACCAGGGTGATGAACGCATCGCCTACGGCAGGACGGCCCGTGTCGTAGACGTCGGCGGACGCCAGCCCTGCACTCGGGCTCATCGGACGAGGGCGCATGAGCACCAGCGAGGTGGACACAAATATGGACACACTTGCCGACGCTCAGGCGTCGGTGGACGTGAGTAGGGCACCAATCGAACCCCGAGCACCCCGAAACCCTCTCCGCCTGCTTCGACGGACTGCTGGCGAGGGCGGAAACCCGCTGCAAACGAGGATGCCGGAGGAGGGACTCGAACCCCCGACACGCGGATTATGATTCCGCTGCTCTAACCGACTGAGCTACTCCGGCGCGGGAGCGAGTCTAGCCTCGTACGCACGTGAGCGGGGGCGCGGAAGAGGGAGGAGGCGAGTCGGCTGCGCGCCTATGATGCGGCTCCATGAGCGACCTGGGCCCTGCCGTCGCCACCGTGGTGCGCCGCTGCCTGGCGGTGCAGCCGGGCGAGAACGTGCTCGTGGTTGTCGATCCGGCCACGCGGGTGATCGGCGAGACGCTGCGGAACGAGTGTGCCAGTGTCGGCGCTGACGCAGTGCTCGCAGTGATGGACGAGCGCGCGACCGACGGCACCGAGCCGCCGCCGACGATCGCCGCCGCGCTCGAGGCTTCCGACGTGTTCGTCGCGCCGACGAGCCGGTCGCTCAGTCATACCGCGGCGCGCAAGCGCGCCACCGACGCCGGGGCACGCGGCGCCACGATGCCGGGCGTGACCGAGGACATGCTGGCGAGGGTGATGGCGGTCGACTTCGACACCATGGCGGCGCGGTCCAAGGCGGTGGCGGCACTGCTCGACGCCGGCACCCGGGCGCACGTGACGTGCCCGCGGGGTACGGACCTCAAGCTCGCCCTCGACGGTCGCGCCGGCATCTCCGACGACGGTGAGCTCACGGCTCGGGGAGCGTTCGGGAACCTGCCGTGCGGCGAGGGTTTCATCGCGCCGGCGTTTGGCGAGGGCACGATCGTGGCCGCGAGTCTGGCCCCCCTCGGCCTGAGCCTCGAGCCGGCGCGGCTGACGGTGGCGGAGGGACGGATTGTCGCCGCGGAGGGCGGACTGGGTCAGCGCTTCCTCGAGCTCCTGCTCGAGCACGGCGAGCTTGGCAGCAACCTGGCCGAGCTGGGCGTCGGCACGAATGATCGGGCGCAGCTCACGGGCAACGTGCTCGAGGATGAGAAGATCCTCGGCACGGTGCACGTGGCGTTCGGGGCGAGCGCGGGGATAGGGGGGACCGTGTCGGTCCCGATCCATCTCGACGTCGTAGTCGTCGACGCGAGCCTCGAAGTGGACGGGCGCCAGGTGCTCGACGCCGGCCATTACGTCCTCGGGTAAACATGCCCACGACGCCGCTCGCGTAGCCGTGCCCACGACGCTCCTCGCGTAGCCGTGCCCACGACGCTGCTCGCAATTCCGAACGTCTCGGAGGGCCGAGACCAGAAAGCGATCGAGGCGATCGGGGCGGCGTTCGACGCGCGTCTGCTCGGCATCCACTCCGACCCGGACCATCACCGCAGCGTGTTCACGCTGGCCGGGGCCCCGGGCGCTCTCGCCGGAGCCGTACTCCATGGCGCGGCCGAGGCGGTGCGCCGGATCGATGTCGTGAACCGGCACGAAGGCATCCATCCGAGGGTCGGCGCCATCGACGTGGCGCCGATCGTCTATCTCGATCCGGGCGACCGCGGCGCCGCCGGCGCCGAGGCGCTCGTCCTCGGCGACCTGCTCGGCAGCGAGCTCGACCTTCCGGTGTTCATGTACGGCGAGCTCGCGCAGGGGAGGACGCGGGCCGAGCTGCGCCGGGGCGGACCGGCGAACCTCGCCCGCCGGATCGACACCGGCGAGTTGCGCCCGGACTTCGGGCCCCGCCGGCTGCATCCGTCGGCCGGAGCGGTGCTGGTCGCGGCACGCCCGCCGCTCATCGCCTTCAACGTCGAGCTCGCCGCGCCGGCGACGGTCGAGGACGCCAAGGGGATCGCAGCGCGCATTCGCGAGGGCGGGTCGGACGGGCTCGAGGGCGTCCGCGCCATCGGGCTGTGGCTGGACGCCCGCGGCGTCGCCCAGGTCTCGACCAATGTCGAGGACCATCGGGCGGTGCCGCTCGCCAGGGTGGTCGAGGCGATCGCCCGGCACGCCGCCCCCAGCGGGGCCGAGCTGGTCGGACTCGCGCCGGCGGCCGCGTTCGAGGGCTTCCCAGAGGAGCTGCCGGTGGCGAACCGGCGCACGGTGGAGGACGCGCTTGCGGGAGGTTGAGCCCGCCCGCGGCGACAATCAATCACCCCTGGCGCTGGCGCAGGCACCGCCCCTCCTACTAAGCTCCCTTCACCATGGCTCAGACCAAGCGCAAGCGCCGCAGTAAGCACCGGGGAACGGCAGCCGGGACGATCCAGGCGCGGGGTCGCACCGGGCGGCCGCCGACGGCTGACGACAAGAAAAAGCAGAACCGACTCGACGCACGCGAGCGCCGACTGAACACGCCGCCGACCTGGAAGCAGTCGGTTACCCGCGCCGCGCTGGCGTCGGTGCTGATGTTCATCTTCCTCGCGCTGGTTGGGCCGAAGCAGCACCGGATCGAGAGCGCGATCGTGTTCGCGCTATTCGCGCTGCTGCTCTACATCCCCGGCGGCTACTACATGGAGCTGTGGATGTACCGCCGGCGTCAGAAGCGAAAGCAGCAGGCGGCGAAATGAGCGACCTGGACGTCCGCATGTTCACGGTCGGGCCGGTGCAGGAGAACACCTACATCGTGCGCCGGAAGGACGCGGCCAACGCGCTTATCGTCGACCCGGGCGATGAGGCCGACAGGCTCCTGGCCGCTCTCCAGGAGCTCGGCATCGACACTGTCGACGCGATCCTCATCACCCACACGCATTTCGACCACATCGGCGCGGTGGCGCCTGTGGCGAAAGCGACTGGCGCCCCGGTCTACGTGCCGGAACTCGAAAAAGAGGTCCTGGCCAACATCATGGACTACGTGCCCTGGCCGGGGTTCGGGCCCTTCGAGAGCTACGACGCCGAGCACACGGTGGCGGGCGGTGACGCGCTGAGGATCGGCGAGGTGACCCTGGATGTCATCTTCACGCCGGGTCACAGTCCCGGTCACGTCACGTACGCCGCGCGCGACGACGAGGCGCTCTTCTCGGGCGACGTGCTCTTCCAGGGATCGGTCGGGCGGGTTGACCTGCCCGGCGGCGACTGGCCCACGCTGCTGTCCTCGATCGAAAGCCTCCTCAGCGCGTATTCGCCGGAGACGACGGTCTATCCCGGCCACATGGGGATCACCACGCTCGGGCGCGAGCGCGCCACCAACCCGTTCCTGCGCGAGCTCGCGGAGCGGTGAGC
>DATBYI010000294.1:0-12502 GCA_036513815.1 Solirubrobacteraceae bacterium | reverse complement strand
CCGGATCCGCTTCATCCTCGACCTCAACGCTCGCGAGGCGATGCAGCTGATCGAGCTGCGCTCGGGACGCGAAGGCCATCCGAGCTATCGGGCCGTGGCCCACGAGATGCACGCCCAGATCAGCTCGGTCCATCCGGCCGTAGGGGCGCTGATGACCCATGTGGACCGTGAGACCGAGCCCCGGCTCGAGCGCATCCTGTCCGAGATGCGCAGTCACGCCCGGGCCGGCGCCGGCGCCTGAGCGGAAGCCGGTCACGCGGTAAGGGGCCGCCTCGTGTCCGCAGATGAGCCGGCGCCGGGGGTCTGGCCGCGCTGGGCTCACGATCGGTATAACCATTCCCAACGTGGCGGCGATTGGGGGCATCATCAGGACCTGCGTGGCCACCGTAGGGCTCGCCACCGTGCTTGCCAGTACCGCCAGCGGGGCGGGGGCTACCCACTCAACGCCGGCCGGCACGGCGGTCGCGCAGCATGCCCTCCTGCGTCGCGCCGACCTCGGCCGAGGCTGGACCGGCATGGCGGCGCCCAAGAAGGTTCCCGGCCTGACCTGCTCCGGGTTCAGCCCCCCGCTGACCGGCGCGGTGCAGACCGGAGCGGCCATCTCGCCCACCTTCCAGCAGAGCTCGACCGGGCCGTTCGCGTCCCAGACCGCGTATGCCTACGCGACCGGCGCGGACGCTGGTGCGGTTTGGAAGGCGCTAGCCCAGCCCCACCTGCTCAGATGCGTGGCCCAGAGCCTCGCTGGGGGCTCCACCGGCGGCGTCCACTTCGCGGTCACCGGCAAGCACCTGCTGACGCCGCCGAACGTCTCGGTTCGGGCGGCGGGCTACAGGGTGAGCGGCACCGCAACGGTGCCCTACCAGACCGTGAACGTGTACCTCGACGTGTTGCTACTCGGCGGCGGCGACACCGTCACCGAACTGAGCATCTCGAGCTTTTTCGAACCGCCCTCCCGCGCGCTCGAGCGGCGGCTGGCGAGAACGGTGGCGGGTCGGATCGCAGCCGGCTGAGCAGGTGAGCTGGGGTTTGCGTCGTGCAGCGGTTGAAGTGAGCACCCGGAGGGGCCTGACGCTGGCCGCCGTCCTGGTGACGGCCCTGGTCGCCGGGTGCGGCGGCCAGCACTCCAGTGAGCGCCCAGCCGTCGCGAGCTACGTGAAGCAGGTGAACACGATCGAATCGGCGCTGGTCAAGCCGCTGGGGGCGGTCACGAGCGCCGCGAGCCAGTTCTCCTCGGAGCAGAGCCCGAGCAAGAGCACAACCGCGGGGTTGCCCAGCTCCTCACCGGAGCGGACCTTGGAACAGGCCTGGACCCGGATCCTGGCGCTCCGCGCGCACCTGGCCGCGATCAAACCTCCTCCCGCGGCCCAGCATCTGCGGACGTTGCTGCTCGAGCTGATCGACGGGCAGGCCGCGATGACGCACGAAGTGGGCGAGCTGGTGGCCTTCCTGCCCCAATACAACGCCGCGCTGGCGTCGCTTGGACCGGCGATCAGACGACTCGAGCGCGCCCTCTCGCGGCGGAGCGCCTACGGCGCCGCCGCCGTACACGCCGTGTATCACGACAAGGCGGCCGCACTACGCCGGTTCCAGGGCGAGACCGCTACGGTGATCCACGAGCTGCGCCGTCTTGCGCCACCCGCGGTCTCCCAGCCGGGCTACGCCGCGCAGCTGGCCTCGGTCAAGGGCATGGGCCTCAGCGCCGGCCGGCTGGCGGCAGTGCTCGACTCGGGCGCGCCCT
This sequence comes from Solirubrobacteraceae bacterium, assembly GCA_036513815.1. Classification (GTDB taxonomy): domain Bacteria; phylum Actinomycetota; class Thermoleophilia; order Solirubrobacterales; family Solirubrobacteraceae; genus Palsa-465. The sequence goes on along the minus strand of DATBYI010000294.1, from coordinate 10,764 downwards.
CGAACGTCCAGCCTCTGCTGGTGCAGTTCGACCGCGCCGCCGCGCGCAGCAGCACGCTGGCCGTTCAGAAGGCCGAGATCGCGGCCATCCGCGCCTACGATTCCCGCTCCACGGCGCTCGACGATCTGTCCCAGAAGGTCGCGCTCGAGCGGTTGCGGCTATCGAACACGCTGCACTAATCGCCGTGATCGGCGGGCATCAGGGCGACAGAGCCAGCGCGGCCAGACGCCGGCGCCGGATCACCTGCGGATCAACTGGACCGTCGAGACGCTGCCATCGCGGTGACGGAACACGAGCTTCACGAGCCCGACACTGGAGGCGAACCACATCGTCCGGACGCCGCTGCCGAACGGATGACCGGGCTGGGTCAAGACGCTGCGGACCTCCAGCGCCTGGAAGCGGCCGGCCGGCACACGGACGTTGCGCACGCCGACCACGCGGGTGGTGCCCCGGACACCGTAGACCTGCAGGTCACGCGGATTGCCGCTACTCCAGGTGCTCCCCGTGACCGGATAGGCCGGCAGAACCGGGTTGAAGCCGTAGGTCATGAGGTCCAGCGGCGTGAAGAAGCGCACGCCGTGACCCAGTTTCGGGAACTTGGCCAGGGTGGCTCCTTCTGTGGAGCCGTAGGTGTTGCGCAGGCCGTCGAGCCGGAGCGAGAACACGTAGTCGCCGGCGGCGCGGATCGGCCCGGAGACGCTGGTGGCGGTCAGTCGCGCGGAGCGGTTCGCGGCCGCGGCGACCGAGATCTTCTCGATCTCGGGCTGGGGCAGGTGCTTCTTGTTCGTCCACTCGTAAGTGCCGGTCACCCCCACGGTCATCGGGAAGTAGTTCTGGACCGGCGGGGGCGCTGGCGACACCAGGTTCGTTGACGTGAGCACGGCGCTCGTCACGCTGCCGTCGACGTGATCGAACTCCACCTTGACCGGACCCACCCCGTATCCCCACCAGATCGTGCGGGTGCCGCTGCCGTAGTCGTCACCGGGCGTGCCCGCGAGCGCGATCTGAGAGCGGACCGCCGCGGCCAGAATCCCCTTCGGAAAGGCCGGAACGGAGATCTTCTGCAGGCCGAGAAAACGGTTCTCGCTGCTGACGCTGCCGTCCCCGCCGCCGGTGGACGCCCAGCTGGTCCCCTGCAGCAGCGGCTCGGAGATGACCGGCGAGCGGCTCCCCCAGATCACGTTGTAGAGGACGCTGCCAAGGCTGTTGGCACACTGGGTCTCACTGGCGGCGCACAGAGGTGGCTCGTCGATCGGCGGCGCATTGCCGGACCAGTCGGTGTTGATCAGGCCGTAGTCCTGGTCCTCGAAACAGATCGTGCCGTCATCCGGCTGGCTGATGGTGGGCTCGGGGCCGGAGCCCCCGCTGGAACCAAGCGGCACCAGGATGGTCCCGCTCCATTGCAGCTGCCAGCCGCAGGTGACCTGGTCGGTGGTGTCGACCTTGACGGTGTCGGTGGTCCCGTTCGGGTTGTAGTTGCTGTCGGTCCAGTAGTAGGTCCACGTGGCGTTGGCGGGGTGGGGGAACCAGGCGTCGCCCAGCGCCGGCGACGCCGACGCCCCGACGCCGCACACGACGGCAGCGACGCACAAAGCCCCTAGCAGAGTGATCCTGGCGCTCCCCAAAGCAACAGCCAGATTACCGATAATGCGCCGCTCGGCGGCTGGGCGTCAGCTTTCGGACGCCCGGGACCGTCCGGGTGGCGCGCACCCTAAGCGTGGCCCCGAGGCGGCCTGCTGAGGCGGCGCTCCGAGACCGGCCGGCCGCCAGACGGGATCTGGCAGCCGGCCGGCTCGATCTGGCAGCCGGCCGGCTCCGAGCGCCGTCTCGCTACGGACCGCAGACCACGTAGGCCTGAACGCTGACGTTGTCACCGCTCTGCATCTCGCCGATGACCGCTTGGGCCTCGTAGGCGTTGGCGGCCTGAATCGACACCGCACCGGCCTGCGCGCCGATCGGCAGCGGGTCCACCTCCGTCTGGCTGACGTAGAGGCCTGGGAAGCTGCTCTCAAGTCCCACAACGTCGTCGGTGGTGACCTGGTTCAGCTGGTTCTTGGTGATGATGATCGCACCGCCGTCGTAGGCCTCCCGATCGACGCCGGAGTTAGCGCAGCGGGCGACGCTCGGGGGCAGTTCGGTCCCGGTGTCCGGACCGCTGGGGAATGAGGCGGTGATCTGGGTGCCGAGCACCGAAACGGTGCTGCCGCCCGGGTCATAGCCGTTGGCGCCGCATTGGGAGATTTGACAGAACACCCCTAGCGATCCCGTGAGGCCCTGGATCCCCTGGATCCCTTGGATGCCCTGGGCGCCCGTGGCCCCCTGGGCGCCGACGACGCCGAGCGGCCCGGTCGCGCCGACCGGGCCGAGCACTCCCTGCGGCCCGCGCCGGCCCGTGGGCCCCCGTAGCCCCTGCTTCCCCCGCGGCCCGAACTTGGTCAGGCATTGCGGCGTGTCGTCGCTGTCGTAGCGAAGGCACAGTCGTCCCGAGGAAGCCGTCGCGCGCGCCTTCGGCGCGTGCGACTTGTCCCTGGAGCCGGCCTGCGCCAGCGACACCCCGGCAAACACCGCCACGGCTAGGCACACGCCCAGTGGCGTCGCGATGCGGATCAGACGGTTTGAGCTCATGCTCGCCGCCCTACGGTCCGCAGACGACGAAGGCCTGCACGGTGGCCGAGTCGCCGACCGCCAGCTCGGTGACCACCGCCTGGCCCTCGTACGCGTTGGCGGGCGTGGTGGAAATCGTGCCCGGGGTCGTTCCCGCCGGGAGCGGGCTGACCGACGCGGGGGTGGGGCCATTGGCGGGAACGTAGGTGCCCGCAAAGTGCTGCTCGAGGGTCACAACGTCGCCGGTGGCCTCGGTGCCGGTCTTCTGGATCTGGACCCCGCCACCGTAGGCTTCGGGGTCGTCCATGGACGGCGTCACCGCAGGGCACTGAGCGATGGTGGGGCCGACCGGCGCGCCCTCGCCTCCGGTTATCGGCGCCGCCGACAGAGCCTCGGTGCCCGTCTCGGTAACCGAGTTTCCGGCCACCACGACGGTCGGGCCCGGCGCTCCCTGAGCGCCCTGGATGCCCTGGATGCCCTGGATGCCCTGCGCGCCGGTCGCCCCGACCGGACCGGTGGGGCCCTGTGCGCCCTGCGGCCCGGTCGCGCCCTGCGGGCCGATCAGGCCCTGCGGGCCGGTCTTGCCCAACTTGCCGCGTGGACCTCGGGCACCCTGGCGCAGGATCCCACACACCATCGGATCGTCAGCGTCGAACGTGAGGCACTGGACCAGCGGCTTGCCCGTGTCCGACGAGGCGACGGTGGCGGAAGGCGTCGCCGGATTGGCGCTGGCCCAGGGCAGCCCAATCAGGGCCCCTGCCGCCGCGCAGAGAGCGCCGAGACCGACGATGCTGATGAGACGTTTGAACTTCATGGAACCTCCGTGTGAGGGAACAGGGCCGGCCGTCCCCATGGGCTGATCAGGTTTGACTCGGACGTTGTCTTCTTTGGGAGCTAGGGCTTGGGCTTTGACTTGGGCTTGGGCTTGGGCTTGGGCTTCGGCTTCGGCTTCGGCTTCGGCTTCGGCTTGTGCTTCGGCTTGTGCTTGGGCTTGGGCTTGGGCTTCGGCTTGGGAGTAGGAGTAGGAGTAGGAGTCGGCGTCGGAGGCGTCGGCGTGACCGCCGGAGGCGCCGGAGGCGCGGGCGGCGCGGGCGGCGGCGGTGGGGGCGGCGGCAGCGGCAGCGACCAGGTTCGGGTGGCGGCGGCGTAGAGCGCCTGTCCGAGCCCCGCAAGCACCAGGTCGTTGGCGCCGCCGGTGATGGTGGCCCCGCCGGGGCCGGCGATGACCACGCCCGTGCCGGAGCCCAGACTCAGCTTGTTGGCGCCGCCGTCGGCGGGGAAGATCGACTCGAACGTGCTCGGGACGCCGCCGACGAAGTCCAGCTCCGCGTTGGCGCCGGCGACGATGTCGTTGCCGGTGCCGAGCGTGATCGTGTTGGCGCCGGAGCCGCCGAACACGATGTCGTTGCCGTTGCCCAGCGTGATCGTGTTGGCCGCGGCACTGTTGAGCGACAGCGTCGGGTCCTGGCTGACGACCTCCGCGAGGACGCCGCCGCTCCAGGTGATCTCGCCGTCATCAGCGAGGACGATCTTGTTGCCGTTGCCGCCGGTGATCTTGTCGAAGCCGGTCCCCGCCACGATCACGTCGTTGCCGTCGCCGGTGACGATCGTGTCGTTGCCCCCGGCGCCGGGACTGGTGCTGCCGACCTTCGACAGGTGCTGGATCCAGCCATCGGGGCCGGTGAAGTAGACGTAGCCGTTCTTGAGGATCAGGTTGGCCTGCGTCGTGTGGCCCAGATTGATCGTCTGCTGGCCCGTGCCGGCGAGCACGATCGCCGAGCCGTTGTTGGCCCCGGTCACGGTGCTGAGGCCGAACGAGGTCGGGTTCACCGTGTAGGCGTCGATTACTCCGCTGGTGCCCGTGATCGGGTTCGAGAGCTGATCGATGACGCCGTGGTCCATGATGATGATGTCGTGCCCGACGCCCGCGAAGATCTGGTCGGAGGTCGCGTTCAGCGGGTCCGCGGTCGGCGACGAGGAGCCGGTGCCGCCGTTGGCGACGATCAGCGCCGCCAGGTTCTGGGCGACGTCCTGAGCCAGCGTGTGACTGAGGTTCAGGTTGATGCCGTCATCGGCGTGGATCAGGTCGTTGCCGCTACCGGCGGTGATGATGTCGTCGCCCGATCCGCCGAAGATCTGGTTGCCGCCGCCGCCGCCAAGGATCGTTGAGTTTCCGACGCCGCCGTAGATGATCACGCCGTTGGGATCGAGGCTGGCGTCGATCACGCTCTTGCCGGGGTTGAGGTACACCCGGGCCTCGCCGGTCAGGTTGGCGGTGGTGGAGTTGTAGAAGCTCCCGTCCTGAGTCGTGTTGCCGAGCAGGATCAGCGGCGAGTTGGGGCCGCCGCCGCCGGTGGCGACCAGCTTCTTGTAACCGCCGCCGCCCTGCACGACCGTGATCGTGTTGAGGACCGTCGAGGTGACAGTGAACGTGCCCTCAGTGGAGACACTGTTCGAGCTGGAGCCGAGCATCACGTTGATCACGTCGACGTCGTGGTAGGTGATGCCGCCGGCGAACGTCAGTGGCGACGTCACGCCCTTGCTGATGGTGACCGCACCGCCCATCCCAAGGCCATCGATCTCACCGAACTGACTCTGGGTCAGGCCGGCGGCCAGTGACGGCGCGTAGAGCGTCTGCAGCGTTGCGAACTCCTGCGAAGAGATTGAGCCGAGGTGGCCCGTGTAGCTCGGCGCGCTGCCGTCGTCGAAGATGTTCAGGGTGTCGACCTTGTTGGCGTCGCTCTGGGACGGGGGCGGTGCCGGCAGTGGGGTGTCGAGCTCGGACGGCAACATCACGGCCTCCACGAGCGTCCGCGGGGTCGTCTCGTTGCCCTCGATGATCAGCGGGCCATAGATCTGCGAGATGGTGTGTGGCTGGGCCGGGAACACCTGCACCGGCTGGTCTCCGACGACGGCGGGCGCGTTCGGGTTGACGCTGACCGTGATCGTGATCGGCTGGTTCCAGTTGCTGGAGTCGAACACGACCGCCGGGGCGCCATCAGCGCCACCGGTGGCCTCGAACCGCGGATCAGCCGAGGAGACGAGCGTCTTACCGTCGGTCAGGATCGTGACCGTCACCGGGGCCGTCGGAGCCTTGGTCAGCTGGATCGTGTACGTCGCGGTCTGGTTGGGGCCGACGATCGTCGAGCCGGTCGGCTGGAGCACGAGGACGCCGCCGGAGTCGCCGTCGATGATGTTGATGTGGACCGTCGGGTTGTCGACGACGCCATCCGAGTAAACGCCGCCGCTCGCCATCGAGCTGCTCACGGCGGCCGTGATCGTCGCCAGCACCTCGCCCTCGACGACGCCGTCGTCGACCGCGGTGACGGTGACGGTCTGCGGGATGTTCCAGTTGGTCGAGGTGAACGTCAGCGGGCCCGAGAACTCCAGGCGCGGGTCGTCACCGGTGAGCGTCACCGTGACCGTCTCGCCGGCCGCGGGCGCTTCGGTGAGCTCGGTCGTGTAGGTCCCCACGACCGTCGAACTGCCCTCGATGACGTTCAGGCCGGACGGCGGCAGGTTCACAATTAGCCCGGGCAGCCCGCCGTCGACCACGTGGACGTCAACGTCGGAGATGGCGATGTCGTTGAAGCCGGCGATGCCCGTGGTGATCGGCGTGGTGCTGAACACCGAGCTCATGATCTCGATCGTCTGATCGCCCTTGAGCACGGTCGTCGACGTGGCGCGCACGTAGATCGTCTGCGTGCGGTTCCAGTCGGTGGCGCTGCCGGCGGCCGCCGACGCGTCGAACGTCAGGACGAGCGCCGAGGACCAGTTGACCCCGTCGGTGGACAGCTGAACCGACGAGCCGCCGTCCGCGCTCGGATCGGGCGCGGCAGCCACCGTCACATACCAGATCGTCGTCGGTGTGGGTGGTGCGATCCCGATTGCCATCGTGTACGACGTCTGGTCGGTGGTACCGGTCCCGTCCTGGGTCACGGTGGTGCCGCCGGCGTTCTGGTTGACGATCACCTGGCCTGCGGTCTGGCTGGCGACACTGAGAGAGATGCCGGGGGCGAAGATCCCGTTGTACTCGGGGTCGGAGCTCGACACGTCGTGGTTGATGAACCCGCTCGTGCCGTTGGCGTTGAGCGCTATCACCGGCGTGGTCACGTCGCCACCGACGTTGAACGTGTCGCTGCCGGAGCCGCCCTCCAGCACGGTGACGACGTTCGGCTCGGTGCTGAGCACGTCGAAGGTGTCATCACCGCCGAGGCCGTCCACCTCGATCTTGGAAATGTTGGTGTACGAGACGTTCAGGCCGGCGCCGATGATCCCGTCCTTGGTGATCACGAACGTGTCGTTGCCCTCGGTGCCGATGACGACGAGCGTGTTGTAGCCGCTGCCGCCGTCGATCGCGACCGGCGCGTTGATGTTGTACTCGACGAGATTGTTCCCGTTACCGGTGTTGATCTGCGTGTTGGAGGTCGCGACCGAGTTGGTGTCGACGATCTGGAACGCCTGCACGATGAACGTGTTGTTGCCGCCCTCGCCGAACAGCTTCAGGGTGGCCTTGTTGCTGTAGACGGTGAACGTGGCGTTCCCGGTTCCGGCGTACGCGGTCGTCGCGTAGTTCACGCCGGCGCTGAGGAAGCCCGAGGTCGTGTCGACGGTGGCGATCTCGTCTCCGGGCGCAACGTCCTGCGCCGCAGTCGGCTGTGACCCGAACAGCTGCCCGAACTGGAACGCGTCGGCGCCGGCGACACCATCCAGGACGGTGATGGCGCTGTTGCCGTCGACGTTGAACGCGTCGGCCGCCGTGCCGCCCACGACGTGCAGCAGGTTGATCGTGGTGTCGTAGTTGACGCGCTCGTAGTCGGGCAGGTAGGTCCCGTTCGCTCCCGGCTGCAGGTCCGCGACGTAGTTCTGCTCGAGCAGGAAGTCGTTGGGGATGTTGGCCGCGCCGTTGATGGTCAGCGTGTTGAAGTCCGTCGGCGGCCCGTCGTCGTGAATCCTGAGGATGTAGTCGGTGCCGTTCGGGTTCACGCTGGTGCCGGACATGTCGACGATGTAGGCATCGCCGCCTCCGCCGCCGTCGACGTCGACCATGTTGCGCAGCGGCAGGCCGCTGACGCCCTGCACCGTGCGGCCCATACCGGGGAGGGCGTCCTGCTCGGCGGTGCCGTTCACCAGCGCCTGCGGACACGTGGTGGCGCCACCGGTGCACGCGGCCGGGTCGAACTTGTCGGCGACGTCGATTGACGGCAGGTGCAGCGTGATCGTGTCGGCCCCGGTGCCGCCCCACACCTGCGTGTAGCCGTCGATCGCGACCGGGGAGAGCAGAATCGTGTCGCCGCCGTTGCCGCCGTAGACCTCGATGAGCGCCGTCGTGGACGACCCGGCCGGCGCCCCGAACGACCCATCCAGGGTGATGGAATCGGCGGCAGCGCCGCCCTGACCGCCCTCGAGCGTGATCGTGGTCGCAGCGTCGACGCTGCTGGCCGCGTCGACGAGCAGATTGCCGTTGGCGTTCAACGTCACCTCGCCCGCCGTCGCCGTCACCGACGAACTGGAGACCGACAACGCGCCGCCGGCGGTGAAGCTCACGTTTTGGCCCGCGGTGATCTTCGTGGCGACGCTTGAGCTTCCAGAGATCGAGATGTCGTCGGGCGAGGTCCCCGTCACCGATCCGCCGGCCGACACCGTCGACGGGTCGATCGTCTCCGAGCCGCCGTTCGAGGACAGGGTCACGTTGCCCTCCTCAGCGGTGAGGGTCGAGCCCGACACCGTGATCCCACCGCCGCCCGGTGTCCCCGCCGTGTCGGAGGTGAGGGTGAGATTCCCGGTCTCCGCCTCGATGGTCGACGATGTAACGCTGACCGCGCCGGTGGCCGAACCGCTCACGCCGGTGTCCCCGGTCACGCTCGAGACTGAGTTGATCTGCTCCAAGCCACCATTGGCGGTGAGCGTCACCGCCCCGGCCGACGAGGCAAGCGTCGAAGCCGTGACCGACAGGTTGGTGCCCGCGGTCAGGCCCAGGCCCTGGTTGCCTGAGACGTTGGCGCCATTCTGGACGAGCACCTGATCGGGCGAGGAGCCGGTCGTGGTTCCCGTCGCGGTCACCGTCGCGATCAGCAGCGTGAGGTCCCCACCCTGAGCGGTGAGCGTGACGCCGCCGGCGGTCGCACCGACCGAGGACTGCCACACGGTCTCGAACGTCGTCGCGGTGAGGGTGACGCTCTGCCCGGTCAGCGAGCTCGTCTGGGACACGAGCATCGCGCCCGTCGCGCTCGCCGTTACCGAGGAGCCCGACACCTTGGCCTCGGTCAGCGTGAGCGCCGGCGTGCCGGAGGCGACGCCGGTCCCGGTCGCAGTGAGAGAGACTGGGCCAGTCGATATCACCGACGTCGCCACGAGCGACAGGGTGGTGTTGGCCGTCGTCGTCAGCGAGGAGAGCGACGAGGCCGCAGTGCCGAGCGTCGAGCCGCTCGCGAGCACCGCGCCGCTGGTCGCGGTCAGCGTCAGCGCACCACCGGTGACGGTCGCCGCCGAGAGCGTGAGGTTCTGCCCGGCGCCCAGCGTGATCGTGCCACCGGCGGCGACGCCCAGCGTGCTGGTCTCGACGACGACGTTGCCGGTCCCGTTCGCGCTCAGCGTGGTGCCCGCCGAGAGCGTCGTGCCGCCGATCGTCACCGCGCCACCGCCGGCGGTCACCGTAATCTGGCCGGCGCTCGCGCTCGCCGTCGACTTCGTGAAGCTGACGGTTGTGCCGCCCGTGAGTCCGATGTTGCCGCCGCTGACGGTGAGCACGGAGGGACCGGTCGCGTTGTCGATGACCAGCGCACCCGCGACGGCATCGACCGACAGGTTGCTCGCCGCCTGCAGCGTCGCCCCGGCCAGCGTGAGCGTCCCCTGCGTCGCGGTCACGCTCACCGCCGCATTGCCCGAGTGCAGCGTGGAGCCGGACACGAGCACGACGCTTCCGTTGCCGGAGACCGTCACGTTGCCGCCGGCCCCGCTCGCCTGCAGCGTCGAGACGTGCGTCGTGCCGCCCGAGTCGACGACCGCGGTGATGCTGATATTGCCCGGCGCGCTGACCGAGATGCTCCCGCCCGAGGCGGTCACCGACGAGCCGGCGATCGTGAGGGAGCCGCCGGCGCTGAGGCTGACCGCGCCCGCGCTCGAGCTCAGGGAAGAGCCCGAGGAGACAAATTGGACGAGCAGGTTGCCGCCGGCGCCGACGCCCAGGCCGGAGGCCGCGGACACGCTGGAGTCGGTCACCGTCAGGCCGGCGCCGGAGCTGAGCGCCGCCGACGCGGAAGACGTCAACGAAGAGCTGGTCAGCGTCAGTACCCCGCTCGCGCTGATCGTCAGGTTCGCGCAGCCACTCGTCGAGGGGCACCACACCGGCGGCGTCGAGCTGCCGGGGATGTCAGCGCCGCCGGTACCGAACGTTGAGTTCGTGATCGCTATCGCGCCCGGCCCGCTCAGGTACATCGAGAAGCCGGTCGGGACGTTGAACGCGTTGAACGTGTCGGTCCCGGTACTGCCCTGGAACACGAGGTGCTGGATGGTGCCGTCCTCGACGGTGTAGGTGCTCGTCGAGCTCGAGCCGGTCGCGCCGATGCTGATGCCGACGTTGCCCGAGCCGCCCGAACCCGACAGCGTGTCGTTGCCTGGGGTCGCCATCACGATCAGCGTGTTCGGCCCACCCCCACCGCCACCAATCGTGGTCGACCCCTGGCCCTCGGTCAGGTAGACGACGTTTGACCCGGTCCCCAGCGTGATCGTGCCGGCCGGCCCGGCGATCTGGTTGTCGCCGTTGCCGACCGTGATCTGGTCGGTCGAGCTGCCGCCGACGATGAACCAGTTCCCGGCGCCGGAGGTGATGTTCGCCGTGCCGGTGCTACTCGTGTGCCGGATGATGTCGACGGCGTTTGCGTCAGGCTGGCCGCCGGGGTTGCCGACGATCGTGACGTTCGACGGGCCCGAGGCGACGATGTCGTTGCTTTCGCTTCCGCCGGTGAGCGTCGTCGCGTTGTTGTTGCCCTCGTACTCGATCGTGTTGTCGCTGAATTCTCCGGTGGCGCCGGTGATATTTACGGGCACGGTGACGCTGGGGTCGACCTGGACGGTCTCGCTGCAAGGATCGGTCGCGCTGCAGCCCTGCGACGACCAGTCGCCGACGATGCTCGAGACGTGCTGGAAGGTCTCCTGGCG
>DATBYI010000293.1:0-14003 GCA_036513815.1 Solirubrobacteraceae bacterium | reverse complement strand
GCGCCGTGCCGAGGCGGTCGCGGGGTTCTTCCTCGCCGCGTATGTCGGCCTGGCCGGCCCGGTTATCGGCCTCGGCGCGCTGACCCAGGTCGCGTCGACACGCGTGAGCTTGCTCGTCTTCTCAGGGCTGCTCGCGCTCGGGATTCTCGCCGCGACTCCGGCCCTGCTCGGCGGTCGCGGCCGCCACGCATCCACACAACCACAAACCGTTTCCCACTGAAAAGAGTCACCATGCAGACAACGCAACTGAAGACCGCACAGCTCGGCCAGACCGGCCTAGGCATCACCCGCGTCGGGTTCGGCGCGTGGGCGATCGGCGGTGGAGGCTGGGAGTTCGGCTGGGGCCCCCAGCAGGACGAGCAGTCGATCGCGGCCATCCAGCACGCGCTCGAGCTTGGCGTCAACTGGATCGACACCGCCGCCGCGTACGGCTTCGGCCATTCCGAGGAGGTCGTGGGGCGGGCGCTCCAAGGCGTTGCTGAACGCCCGTATGTGTTCACCAAGGCATCGCTGCTGGAAGGCCCCGATCGCCGGGTTGTGCACAGCCTCAAGCGCGACTCGATCCTGCGGGAGGCGCATGCCAGCCTCGAGCGGCTGGGGATCGACGCCATCGACCTCTACCAGATCCACTGGCCGATCCCTGAAGAGGACATCGAGGAGGGCTGGTCGGCGTTCGCCGAGCTCAAGCAGCAGGGACTCGTGCGTCACATCGGCGTCTCGAACTTCGACGCCGAGCAGTTGCGCCGGATCCAGCAGATCGCGCCGGTCGAGACGCTCCAGCCGCAGTACTCGTTGATAGAGCGCGACGTCGAACGGGAGATCTTCCCGTTGGCAGAGCGCGAGGGGATCGGCGTGATCGTGTATTCGCCGATGAGCTCGGGCCTGCTGACCGGAGCGATGACTCGCGAGCGGATCGCCGGTCTCCCCGACGACGACTGGCGCAAGCAAGACGAGCGCTTCCGCGAGCCGCAGCTGTCACGCAACCTCGACCTTGTCGAGCGCCTCGGCGTCGTAGCCGACCAGCACGACACGGTCCCGGGAGCGGTCGCGATCGCCTGGACGCTCCGCAATCCGGCGGTGGACGGCGCGATCGTGGGGTTCCGCTCGCCCGACCAGGTCGATCCCTTGATCGACGCCGCGAATCTCGAGCTCTCAGAAGCAGACATCAGCAAGATCGAAGGAGGGAAGTAGCCATGCAGATCATCGGATTCATCGGGCTGGGAAACATGGGCGGCAACATGGCCGCCCGATACCTCGCCGCCGGCTACACCGTTTACGGCGAGGATCGCGACCGCGACCACGCGCAGTGGCTCGTCGATCAGGGCCTGCGCTGGGCCGATACGCCACGCACGCTCGCCGAGGTGGCCGACGTTGTGCTCACCTCGCTACCCAACGACGACATCGTCGATTCGGTCGCCTCGGGTCCCGACGGCATCCTCGCCGGTCTGAACGACGGAAAGATCTGGGCGGACCTCAGCACGATCAGCCCCCGCGCCAGCCGCGCGCTGGCCGAGCGGGTGCGCAACGAGGGGCGTGGTGCCCAGATGCTCGACACCCCGGTGTCGGGCAGTGTTCCCCAAGTCAAGAGCGGAACCCTCACGATCATGGTCGGTGGCGACGAGGACGCCTACGCGCGGATTGAGCCCGTCCTGCGCGTGCTGGGCACGCCGACCCACATCGGCGAAAACGGGCAGGGGCTCGTGCTCAAGCTCGCGATCAACATCAGCCTGGCGGTACAAACGCTCGCCTTCTCGGAAGGGCTGCTGTTCGCCGAGCGCGAAGGGGTCGACGCAGACCTCGCCGCCAAGGTGATGGCCGGGAGCCAGATCGGCTCGCCGATGCTCAAGCTACGTGTCGCGCTGATCCTCGATCCGCCCGACGAGGCGTGGTTCGACATCGGGCTGATGCACAAAGACATCCGCCTCGTCCGGCAAGCCGGCGCCGAGCAGGGAGTACCTCTCCCCACCGCGGGCGTCGCCGACGAAGTCCTCACCACGGCCGAGGAGCTCGGCTACACCCACCGCGACATCGCCTCGGTCCACGACGTCCTCGCTCACCTCACGGCGGACGGCGCTCCGGTCAACTCTTCGGCACGCTCCGAGTAGGACCGCACGTCACCCCGAAGACAAGCCGGCCGCGCTCCGCACTCTAATTACGGGGCGCGGCCGTCTGTTCGCCGATCCAGGCAGCCGCGAGCGTCGTCCAGATCGCCGCTTCGCCGGCGTCCTCGGCCAGGCCGAGGCTGTGCGGCCCGTGGGCGAATACATGGACGGTGTGCGGAACCTGGTGGCGGGCGAGCGACGCGGCCAGGCGATAGGTGTGCTCGGGTGGGACGTACGCGTCTTCGGCCGTGTGCCACACGAAGAACGGCGGGGACGACTCGGTCACGAGAGCGTCCAGAGAGGTCGCGCGACGAAGCTCCGGCGTCGCATCGTCGCCCAACAGGATCAGGCGCGCGGGTCGATAGGTCTCTGTCTCCATCGAAGTGATCGCGTAGCCGAGCACCGCGAAATCAACCTCTGCGCCGGGCGTGAGTGCGGCTAGGCCGGCGAGATGGCCGCCCGCCGAGAAGCCGATCAACCCGACGCGCCTGGCACCACCCACTTCTCTCAAGTGGTCAATCTCAGCGCGCAGAGCGACCAGTGGCTCGGGGTGGCGCACCAGTACGGGGTAGCGAAACACGCTGGCTCGCAGACCGAGGCCATTCAGCCAGCCGACGACCGGCTCGCCCTCATGCGCGACGTGCTCGGCATAGCCCCCGCCGGGCAGGACGAGGACGTGTGTCTCCGAGGCGTCGGGCGTGCTCTGAGCGGCGTCGCCGTCCTTTCGGGTGCTCACACGCTGGACCTGGCCTGGCGGTGAGCCTCGATCCATGATCTCGTCAACTCCAGATACTTCTCGGCGGCGTCCTCCCACGTGAAATGACCGGTATCAACGATGTCGAGCTTGCTGTGGGCGAGCCGTGCGTGCAGGAACTCGCCGTTGCTCGGCGGGACGAGCCCGTCGTGGCGACCGGCGATGATCTGGACGGGGGTTGTGATGTCACCGAGTCGTTCGGCGAGGACGGGGAGGTCAGATGGGTAGCTGCGCACGTAGGCCGCCGACTCGACGAACCGGCCGCCCGCGTACGACGCAAGGTAGTCCTCGCGTACTGCGTCGGGCAGGGTGTGCCGCTCGATGCCTTGAAGGGCCGCGGCGACGATGTCGCGCCCATCGACGCCCTGAAAAGCCGACAAGTCTGGGGCCTCGATGAGCTCTTTGAGGGCGCCCGCAACCTCAAGCGGGAATGACGCGCCGCCACTTCCCACGACGGCGCTGGGGAAACGGTCAAGGTCCTCAGACGCCGCGAACAGCACCGCGCCGGTGCCGACGTCCGGCCCCACGACGTGCGGATGACCCAGTCCCCACTCCTCGACGAGCCGCAGCAGGAACTTGCCCATCGCGCTTGGAGACTGCAGATCCGCCCGCCCCTCGGATTGGCCGAAGCCCGGCAGATCAATGGCGACCAGGCGCCCTGTCTCCGCCAGGCGCGACCAGATCGTCTGCCACGCGAAGAGACTCTCCGGCCACGGGTTGAGCATCAGGATCGTCTCGTCTGCATCGCCGACGCTCTCGGCGTATCTGATCGTGAGGCCGTCGGCCTCTCGTCGCTTGGTGCGCATGCCGATCGTGTGCCGGCCCTAGACCGCGGCGGCCGTCGCGGAGCCTTGCACCGCGCTCGCGGCGGTACGGATCACGTCGAGTACGAAATCGGGGTGCGAGAGCATCGGGACGTGGCTCGACTCGACGTTGTAGGTCGTGGCGCCCATCCGCTCTGCGACGAAGCGCTCGAGGTCGGGGTGCACCGTGCGGTCGTTGGTCGCCCGGATGTACCAGCTGGGCTTCGAGCGCCACGCGACGCCCTCCGCATTGCGGCTGAACAGGGCCGCGTCGGGTACGTACTGGGTCGCCCAGACGAGTTGCTTCTCGGCCTCGGGGAGGTCACCCGCGAAGCAGTCGATGCCATCGGGGAGCAGCCATATGCGTCCGTCGGCAACCTCGATGTGCGCGAACACGTCGGTGGCGGGGAACTTGTCCTGGAGGCTCTGCGAGGTCTCGTCGGCGTCCGGGGCCAGGGCTGAGATGTAGACCAGCCCGACGACGCGGTTGTCGGTGCCGGCGGCGGTGATCACCGATCCGCCGTAGGAGTGCCCGACGAGGATGGCGGGGGCGTCGACCCGGTTCAGTGTTCGGATCACGGTGGCGACGTCCTCCTCGGGAGTGTCAAGACCGTATTGGGCGGCGATGACCTGGTATCCGTCGGCCTGAAGGGGCCCGATCACCTTGCTGAAGCACGAGCCGTCGGCCCACAGGCCGTGACAGAAGACGATGCTCGGTTTGCTCTGCGCGGACATGGACAGCTCCTTTCTGGGGGCTGAGGTGGAGGCAGGTGAGCCTCACCCAGCGCACATCGCAGCGCATCGCAGATTCGTGCGATCTCTTACCGCGTGGCCGTCGTCTCGTGCTCGGCCGTGATCCGTGAGAGCGCGAGGCGCGAGTTGATCTCGAGCTTGACGAAGATGCTCCGCAGGTGGCTCGAGACGGTGTGAGGGGACACGAACAGGCGCTCGGCGACCTCGCGGTTAGTGAGACCTTGGGCGACGAGCCGCGCGACGGCGAGCTCGGAGTCGGTCATCGCCGCCCACCCCGTGTCGGCGCGCTCACGTGGGACGAGGCGTCGGCGGATCCCGTGGTCGCGCAGTCGACTGCGCACCCGGCCCGCATCCCACCGGGCGCCCGCCTCGGCGTACAGGATGAGCGCGCCGTCGAGCGCCTCGATCGCCGCATCGACCGCGCCGGCGCGGGCGCGAACAGCGCCGAGGTCCTCGAGGGCGGAGGCGCGCGCGAGCGGTCGCGGACCGGTCGCGAACAACGCGACCGCGCGCTCGAGATCGGCGATGTTCGCAGTCCGCAGGCCGCGGGCGTGTGCGGAGGTCGCGACGATCGTGGCGACGCGCGGATTGAGCTGCGCGCGCCGGTCCGCCAGCGCCACCGTGACGTCGGCCAGCCGCTCGTCTCCGGCGGCGAGCGCGATGCGGACGAGCTGGGGTTCGTCGGACACGTCTCCCGGAAAGAGCGGCAGGATCGCGGTGCGCTGGTCCTCGCCGAGCGCGCGCAACCATCCGTGCGCGGCCGTCTGATCGCCGACGGCCATCGCCTGGAGGGCGAGGAGCCATGCTGCTTGGCGGCGGAAGTTGGGCGTGGTGTCATCGAGAAGCCCTTGAGCGAGTTCGGCCGTTCGCTGCTGCAGCCGCCGGTTGCCTTGATGTAGCGCGACTCGTCCCAGGGCGACGATGCCCGCGGAATCCAGAGCGCCGATGAAGCGATCGCCGGTCTCCGGACTGAACTGTCCTTCCAGGATCGCGCCGGCGTCGTCGAGTCGACCCAGCTGATAGAGCTGGCGGCCGCGCCAAATCTCGAAGATGCGGATCGCCCAGCCGTTTCTGTCGCGCTGGGCCGCCGCGATGCTGTCGGCGGCCAGGCGCAGCGAGTCATCCACGTGGTCCAGGACGGTGCGTGTCTCGCAGCGCCACTCGCGGGCAAGGCGGTCGCGCGCCCAGTCGGTCGTGTCGATGCCGGCGCTCGCCGCCTGCTCGGTCATCTCGAGCGCGTCCTGGTAGCGCCCGTCGACGTAGGCGGTGACGGTCTCGGCGAGGGCGAGCGCGAACGCCGAGTTGGCATCACCACTCGCCTGGACGGCCGCGGCGGTCTCGGCCTGGATCGCCTTGGCCTCCTCGGTGCGGCCGCCGACGAGCAGGTTGTGAAACAGCGCGGCGAGGTGCTGGGCGCGCAGGTGCGCGGGCAGCTTGGGCAGCGCGAGCGCCTGCCGCCCAGCGGCGACCCGCGCATCGGGCGAGGTGCGGAACATCCCCGCGATGCTGAGGAGCACCTCGGCCTCCTGCTCCGGTGGCAGCGCGTCGCGTAGCTGCGTGTCGGCGAAGCCGCGCGCCTCATCGACGCGGCCCGCGGAATGGAGCAGCACCGCGGTCTGGGCGAGGAGCGATCCGCGCAGGCGGTTTTCGCGCGGCGCGAGCTCGAGTCCGCGCCGGCTGAGATCGGCGCCGGCCCCCGGGTCGGTCGTCGCGAGCGCCTCGCCCGCGCGCAGGAGAATCGAGATCGCCTGCTCGTCACCGGGCTCCGCACTCGCGGCAACCTGTGCGGCTACCTCGACGGCCGTCGCGCCCGCCCCCAGCAGAACATCGGCGGCCTGACGGTCGAGCGCCCGCCGCGCCGAAACGGGGACGCTCTCACGGACGGCATCTCGGGTGACGTCGTGCCGGAAGGCAAGGCGTTCACCGCTTTCGACCACCATTCCGCAGTCGATCAGCTCCTCCACCGGTCCGAGCATTCTCGCCGGGGGGCGGTCGAGCATCTCGGCCAAATCGGCGAAGGAGAACCGGCGGCCGAGCGAGGCCGCCACCGTGGCAGCCTCGCGAGCGGGCCGTGAGAGGCCGCGGAGGCGCTCGCGCATCGTGACGCCGACACGGCGCGGCAGGCGCGCCTCGACCAGCTCGGCCTGACCGGCGATGACCCGGACCAGTTCCTCGTCCCTGAGTCCCGACAGCAGCTCAGTGAGCACGAACGGGCTGCCGCGCGCACCCCGGACAAGATCGAGAAGCGCTTCGTCGGGCTCGGCGTCCATGACGTCCTCGGCGACCTGGGCCACGGCGTCGTCGTCGAGTGGGCCGAGCACGATCCTCTCGGCGCCGCTGTGGTCCAGGTGCTCGAGTGCACTGAGGAGCTGGGCCGTCCCCTGGCCAGGCCGGAAGGCGAAGATCCAGGCGACCGGCATGCCGGCGACGCGGACGGGAAGCGCGCGTAGCGCCGCCGCCGTACCGCTGTCGGACCACTGCACATCGTCGAGCGAGATCAGCAGCGGGCCGCCAAGAGCGGCGCGCTCGAGCATCGCCTGCAGATCCTGGAGCAGCCAGTAGCGCTGCTCGGGCAGCGAGTGAAGTTCCGGCAACCCGGCTCGGTCGAGCAGTGGATCCGCGCCGTCGAACAGTGCTGTCATCAGCGGAGCGAGTTCGACGACCCCCGCGCCGGGCTCGGCCGCGCCGATGCCGACCCGGAACGCGAGCCGTCGGGCGACGCGGGATGCCTCGGTGAGCAGTCGTGTCTTGCCCATGCCGGGCTCTCCCTCGACGAGGACCACCGCGCCGGTTCCCGAGCGGACGCGTTGGAGTTGAGCACCGATCGACGCGAGTTCGGTGTCTCGACCGCGGACAACGGGAGTAGATGAGGTGGGAGTGCTTGTCCGGTCCAGACAGGCGAGTCTACGTCTGTCTCGGGGTCGGTTGGCACGCGTCACCGCACGATCGTGGGATCTCTCTCGTGGCCTTCCGGCTGGTGTCGCTCACGAAGACATCGCATGCCCATGCGATGCCGAACCGGCGCGCGAGCGGCACAGTTCGAGCCATGCCCATGATCGACGTCTACGCCACCGCCGGGACCTTCAGCGACAAGCACGGACTGGCCCAGGACCTGGCCCGCGCCGTGATGCACTGGGAAGCGGTGCCAGAGATCCCGCTGTTCACCGATAACACCGCCGCCTTCATCCACGACCTTCCCGCCGATGCGATCTCGAACGCGGGAGGTGCCAGTGACTACGTTCGCGTGCAGGTCCTCACACCGTCGGGTGTCCTCGACCGCGACAAGCAACTCGGAGTTGTCAAGGACCTCACCGAGATCGTTGCCCGTGCCGCCGGCGACTCGACCGTCGCGCAACGAACATGGGTGCTGATCACCGAGTCGCCGGAGGGCGGTTGGGGGATCGCCGGACACGCCAATACGCAGGCCGACATTGCCGCGGCAGCCCGGGCGGCGCTCTCCGCGGGCGCCTGACCATGGCCGGCGCGGGCCGATCGGCGCTCCTGACAGCCGACGGAGGCGGCCGGGTACTCGCCGACGGGACAGTGGTGCCGTTGCTCGGGCTGGGGGTGTGGCAGGTGCCGGACGGAGCCACCTGCGTGCACGCCGTCCGGGCGGCCCTCGAGTTGGGGTATCGCCACATCGACACCGCCCAGGCGTACGGCAACGAGTCGAGCGTCGGCCGAGCTCTGCGCGAGAGCGGGATCTCGCGTGACGAGGTGTTTATCACCACGAAGTTTCACCCCGGCCGGCGCGATCCACTCCGAGAGTCCGCCGTCAGCATCGAGCGGCTCGGGGTCGACTTCGTCGACCTGTACCTCGTCCACTGGCCAGGCGGCGGTCCGACCTGGGCCTGGCCCGGGATGGAAGCCGCGCGCGAGCGCAGCTACGCCCGAGCGATCGGGGTGTCCAACTTCGACGCCGACGAGCTCGATCAGCTCATGGCCGGCGCGACCGTCGTCCCCGTGATCGACCAGGTGCAGTTCAACCCGTCGGCCTACCGCAAGGCGCTCCTCGACGCATGCGATGAACGGAGCGTCGCGCTCGAGGCCTACAGCCCGCTTGGCACCGGCGCGCTGCTGGCTGACCCCGCGGTCGCGAGCATCGCCGACCGCCTCGGGCGAAGCGCGGCGCAGATCCTTTTGCGCTGGTGTGTCCAGCGCGGCACCCCGGTCATCACCAAATCGACGCACCGCGACCGGATTGCGGACAACGCGGGGGTGTTTGACTTCGAGCTCGCCGCCGGTGACATGGAAACGCTCGACGGGCTCGATCGATCAGGCGGGACCGGAGCGGCGCTGGAGCGCAAATGGTGGTGAGCGCAGCAGTTCAATACGAGGCAGAAAAGGAGAACACGTGCCCGAGACCGCATCGATAGCGACGTACGTCGACGCCGAAACGCAAGTCCTCAGCGCCGCGAATGGCGTTGACTACGCCTACCGCGCCACGGGCGCCTCTGATGGATCGCCACTCGTCGCGCTGCAGCACTTCCGTGGCAACCTCGACAACTGGGATCCCGCCCTCATCGACGCGCTCGCCCGTGGCCGCCAGGTGGTCACCTTCGACAACCGAGGGGTGGCGGCCTCAAGCGGGCGGACACCGAACACGATCGCTCAGATGGCGCTCGACGCCATCGACTTCATCGACGCCCTCGGAGTTGGAGAAGTCGACCTGCTCGGGTTCTCGATCGGGAGCTTCGTGGCCCAGGAGATCGCCCTGGTCCGTCCCGCTGCCGTGCGCAAGGTGGTGCTCGCCTCTTCCGCGCCGCAAGGAGCCAGCGGGATGCACGGGTGGGCCGCGGACGTCATCGGCGCCGTCGGGAAGCCCGAGACGTCGGGCGAGGAATACCTGAGCGTGTTCTTCGCCGGCTCACAGGCGAGCCGCGCGGCGGGGCAAGAGGTCGTCGGCCGGCTTTTCGGAGCGCGCACGACTGACCGCGACCAGCCCACCGACTGGCAGACCCGACTCGCGCAGTACGACGCGGTGTGCGCCTGGGGAGAGCCAAACCACTCCCTCCTCGAGCGCGTCTCGGCCATCGACAAGCCCGTGTTCGTCGCCAACGGCGACAGCGACCCGATGATCCTTCCGCGCTACTCCTATCTGCTGGCCGGCCTCATTCCCGACGCGCTTGTGAAGATCTATCCCGATTCGGCGCACGGCTTCCTCTTCCAACACCACGCCGAGTTCGCCGCCGACGTCGACGCATTTCTCACCGGCGTGTAGGCCAGGCAGGGGTGTCGCGCGACGCGCGCCGAACTCGCTGCTCTCGTCGATTAGGGGCCTCAGGAACCGGACCGGGCGGCCGCCGCCGCGGGTGGTGAAAGCACCACGATGGGCCGCGCCGCCGCGGCTGGGAGATCGGCGGCGACCGAACCGAGCAACGCAGCGCGTAGCCCACCCACACCCCGCGCGGCGATCACGATCAGACGCGCATGCTCGCGATCGGCGACGGATTCAAGAACCTCGCTCGGCGGGCCGGCCTCCACTACACCGACCGCGCTAACGCCGGCCACCTGCTCGGCATCCTCGATGATCTTCTCGGCCAGCTTCTGGACCGCATCGTCCTGACCGGTGAGCGGGGGAGTCTGCTTGCTCGCTCCGGGATAGGCCGCCAGGGCCCTCAGGTTTTGCCGGGCGTGCACGAAGACAAGGCGACACCTGAGTCGACTCGCCAGCCGGCCGGCCAGCGCGGCCGCGGCCAGCGCCTGGTCGGAGCCGTCGACTCCGCACACCACACTCGCGTTCGCGTCGTCAGCGCGAACCTCCGTCTCCGCCCAACGCTCGCCGGACGGGACGATGACCACGGGGCACGGCGCGCGGGAGGCGAGCTCGCGCGAGACGCTGCCCAGGACCGCCGAGCGCAGACCACCACGGCCACGCGAACCGATGACGAGTAGCTCGGCGCCCTCTCGCTCCGCTGTTTCGATGAGCGCTTCCGCGGGCGGCCCCTCGACGACACGCAGCTCCGCGGCCACTCCGGTCGCGGACAGCCGGTCGCGAACCAAAGCCAAAACGTGATCCGCATCCTGACCGGGCTCCTCCACGGCGTGAACGGCAACCAAGTCCGCTCCCGACGCGTCGGCCAACCCCCGAGCGGTGACGAGGACGCGGCCGGCCACCTCGGAATCGTCGATCGCGCACAAGATCATCTGAGCCATCGCTGCTCCCCTCTCCGGTACGCAAATCCCCGCAGCACGGGTCTGTTGCCCCAGAGTCTACGTCGCTCGGTTCACGGGAACCGGCCCGGCATCGACGCGGAACGCGTTTCGGTACGCGGTCGGAGTGATCGAGGCGGCGCAGTCAGGACGTTCGCCGAAGCATCTCGACGACGAGGAACGCCAGCTCGAGCGCCTGCTGAGTGTTGAGGCGTGGATCGCAGGCGGTCTCGTAGCGCGAGGAAAGCTCGCTGTGAGAGATCATCTGAGCGCCCCCAAGGCACTCCGTCACGTCTTCGCCGGTGTGCTCGACGTGGATACCACCCGGATGTGTGCCGAGCTGCTGGTGGACCTCGAAGAAGCCTTCGACCTCGTCCATGATCCGATCGAAGTGTCGTGTCTTGCGCCCGCCGGGTGACTCCTCGGTGTTGCCGTGCATCGGGTCGCATTGCCAGACGACGCGATGCCCCGAGCGAGTGACAGCCTCGATGATCGGCGGCAGGAGCTCGCGGACCGCTTCGTTGCCCATCCGTGAGACGAAAGTCACCCGGCCGTCGACTCCGCGCGGATCGAGCCGCTCGACGAGCTCGACCGCCTCTGTGGGCGTGGTCGTCGGCCCGAGCTTGACCTCGATCGGGTTGGCGATGATCGCACCAAGCGCGACGTGGGCGCCGTCGAGCTGGCGCGTGCGGTCTCCGATCCATGGCAGATGGGCCGAGAGCAGGTACACGCGATCGCCCTCGGGCCGAAGCAGTGAGCGCTCGTAATCGAGCACGAGCATCTCGTGGCTCCCGTAGAGCTGGGTTGTTCGCAGGGAGGTGTCCTCGACCCCGCATGCCGACATGAAGCGAAGGCTCCGGTCGATCTCGGTCGCCACGCGCTCGTAGCGCTTACCGGCGATCGAGCGGCGCACGAAGTCCATGTTCCACTCGTGCAGGTGATGGAGATCGGCCAGGCCGGCCCCGGTGATCGCCCGGGACAGGTTCATCGCCGCCGCCGCGTTCGCGTAGGCCCGGATCAGGCGGCCGGGGTCGGGTTGGCGCGCCTCGGGGGTCGCCTCCAACCCATTGATCATGTCGCCGCGATACGAGGGCAGGCCGTCCACGTCGGTGTCGGACGACCTCGGCTTGGCGTACTGACCGGCGAGCCGTCCGACCTTGACCACGGGCATCGAGGTCCCGTAGGTCAGGACCACGGCCATCTGCAACAGCGTCCGGATCGACCCGCGCAGATGCGACTCGGTGTTATCGACGAAGGTCTCGGCGCAGTCTCCGCCCTGGAGCAGGAAGGCCTCGCCCCGCGCGACCATCCCGAGCCGTTCCTGGAGCCGGTCGACCTCGGCGGGTACGGCGATCGGCGGGACGCTCTCCAACACCCAGCGCACCCGCTCGACCTCGTCGAGGTCGGGCCACGCCGGCTGCTGGGCCGCGGGTCGCGCCACCGCCTCGCTCACCGCCGCGGCCAGCACCCCAGGCAGCGGTGGCATCGGTGGGGGGCTCACCGCGACGTCGACTGTCCAGCTCACCCGGTGAAGGCTATGGGATCGGCGATTTGCCGCCACCCTCTCACGCCACCGCCCTGCAAAACCTGCCATTCGCCGGGCCTCAGCGGGGCCTTGGCAGGTTAGGCATGCCCGGCGTGCATACGCTGCCGAGGCCGTCGATCTCGCCCTCCGTTGGCATCTTTTGCACGTCGCGGGGCGGCGATCGGCGCCGGGCGGATCGCGCCGCATCCTCCGCGCGGCTAGCGGTCCGAACGAGGCGTCGACGCCTCCGGCTTACGAGTCGGGCGATTCGATGAAGCCGGGCTGCGCGTATGCCGGGTTGGGGTACGCGTAGAAGCCCCGGCCCGCCTTGACGCCGACATCGCCGCGATCGACGTACTCCTTGAGGAACGCGGCGTTGGCGCGTAACTGCGGATCGCCGAGCCGGCGCGCCCAGTAGTCGGTGATCGTCCACGCCGTGTCCAGGCCGACCGCATCGAGCGCGCCAAGGGGTCCGATGGGCGCCTTGGTGATGTGCATCCACGATCGATCTATGTCCTCGATCGTCGCGACCCCCTGTTGAGCGAGCGTGATCGCGGCGCTGTTCAGCGCGCTGTACATCGAGTTGAAGACGTATCCGTTGTGTTCTCGACGCAGCTCTATCGGAACCTGACCGATGCGGCGGGCGAACGCGAGCACGAGGTGCGTGACCTCCGGCGCCGTGCCGGCGTGGGGCATCACATCCACGAGGTTGTTGGTCCAGACGGGAAGGTGAAAGTGGAGCGCGAGCAGCCGGTCGCCACGTCCCGATGCCTGCGCGAACTGGGACGGGAGCAGCGTCGAGGTATTCGTCATGAAGATCGTCCGCGGGGGGCACACGGCATCGAACTCGGCGAGCACGCGCCCCTTCAGATCGGGATCCTCGGGCACCGCCTCACTCAAGAGGTCGGCGTTCTCGGCGGCGGTGGCGATATCTGTCGTCTGCGTGGTATGGGCCAGGGCGGAGGCCCGCTGCTCCGCTGTGATCGCTCCGCTCGCCTCGAGTCCCTCGGCGTAGGCCTCGATGCGCTTCCTTGCCGCCTCCAGAACCGAGGGGTCGATGTCGTAGGCCACGACGTCGTAACCATGGGCCGCGCACTGAAACCCGATCTGCTGACCCATCGTGCCGGCGCCGACGATCACGACTCGGCGCACATCCTCGATCTGCATCGCAGCCAGTATCCCAAGCCGCGTGGCTAATCGGCGAGCTTCGTCAAGAGGAGCCATGCGCTGACGACGCCACCGACGAGGGCGGCGAGCACGGGCACCACCAGGACGTCGAGCCCGGCGTGCAATCCGAACGCGAGCAGCAAGCCGGCCACCAGAAGCAGGACCGACGTGATCGCGTTGGGCGCCACCGCGTCCAGAATCGACGCGAGGTTCGTCACGCTGTCCTGCCGTTCGCTCGAGCCGGCTTTGGCGCGCCGGTCGAGTATCACGTGGCTGACACCTGTGAGGACGCCGATTGCCGCGAGTTCGAGCCCAAGCAGCCGCTCGGACTGATCCGGGATGGAGAGAACGCTCGTGACGAGGAGGACCGTGACGAACAACGTGAGCGTCTGCGCGGCGCGGTTTCGGAGCTCCTGAGATTTGGCGATCGCCTCGATGCGAATCGAGACGGCCACGAACAAGAGGCCGGTCAGGCCGGCGGCGGCGCCACCGGTCACCGTCGCGAACGTGCTCCATTGCTCCAAGCAGAGCCTCGCTTCCTTCAGTCGGGCGACGGGCAGTCGGGCGACGGGCACGCCGCGGTCACGCCGCGAGCCCACCGCGGTCGCGCCGCGGGAGCCTAACGAGCGCGTCTAGTCGGAATCGACGCCGCGACGAGTGACGCTGCCGCGGCGCGTTCCGGGCCGGCGATCGACGGATCGCGGTCCAGGTTCGCCGCGGCGGAAGCACCGTCGTAGACAAGCTGG
>DATBYI010000292.1:0-7614 GCA_036513815.1 Solirubrobacteraceae bacterium | reverse complement strand
CAGCTCGAAGGCACCCTGGGTCCCGGCCACCGTTATCGCGGTGTCGTTGCCGATCACCTGCGCGGAGATCTGGAGGACGACCTCGGGGATCACCGGGTTGACCTTGCCGGGCATGATCGAGGAGCCCTTCTGGAGCTCGGGAAGCAAGATCTCGCCGAGCCCCGCCCGTGGCCCCGAGCCCAGCCAGGCGAGGTCGTTGGCGATCTTGGTCAGCGAGACGGCGAGGACCTTGAGGGCGCCCGACAGCTCGACGAGCGCGTCACGGTTGCCCTGCGCCTCGAACGGATCCTCGGGCGGACGGATCTGGAGGCCGGACGTCTCGGTCAGGCGAGCGCGAACCCTGGCGGCGAACTCCTTGTGGGTGTTCAGGCCGGTGCCGGTGGCGGTGCCGCCGAGGGGAATCTGAGCCACCTCGGGGAGCGCGTTCGAGATCCGCCGCGCGCCGAGCCGGATCTGCGCGGCGTAGCCCGAGAACTCCTGCCCGAGCGTGACCGGCACCGCATCCATCAGGTGCGTGCGACCCGACTTGATCAGGTCCTGGAACTCCTCGGCCTTGCGCGCGAACGACGCCTCGAGCTCTTCCAGCACGGGCAGCAGGCCGTTGGTCACCGTGTCCAGAGCCGCGAGGTGGACGGCAGAGGGGAAGACGTCGTTGGACGACTGCCCCATGTTGACGTCGTCGTTCGGGTGCGTATCGCCGGCCAGGTTGGCGATCACCTCGTTCGCATTCGTGTTCGTCGAGGTCCCCGAGCCGGTCTGGAACACGTCGATCGGGAACTGGTCGTCGAACTCGCCGTCGGCGACGCGATCGGCCGCCGCGGCGATCCGCGCGGCCTTCTCCTGGTCGAGCAGGCCGAGCTCGGAGTTCACGCGGGCGGCGGCCCCCTTGATCCGGCCGAGCCAGTGGATCACGGGCACGGGGACGCGCTCGCCCGAGACCGGGAAGTTGTCCACCGCCTTCGTGGTTTCCCCGCCCCACAGCTGCTCCTGGTCCTTTACGCCCATGTCCATCCTTTCCAAGTTCGCCGTGCTTCCAGGCTACCGCGCGCGCCAGAACCGGGCCGACCGGACCGACACGTCCTCGAACCCTTGCGCGCGGTAGAACGCGTGCGCGTCCTCACGGCTGCGTCGGCTCGTGACCTCGATGTCGGAGCACCCCATCTCGGCTGCCCAATCCTCGACGGCGCCGAGGAGCCGCCGGCCAACGCCCACCCGGCGACGGGTCGAGTCGACCGCGAGCGTGACGACCCGGACGAAGGGCCCGCGCCCCCCGAGCGACGGGACGACGTGGGCGGCGATGACCCCGGCGGGCGCCCCGTTTAGCTCGGCCACCAGCACCGTCCCGCGCGGGTCGCCCGCCCACTGGGCGAGCTGGCCCCGGGCGCGCTCGGCGTCCTGCGGGTAGCCGAGCTCGGTGAGCAGGTGCGCAAGCGCGCCGGCGTCGGTGAACCGTGCCCGCCGGATGGCGAAACCGTCCGATGGTGGCGCGACCTGGTCGCGATAGTCCTCGGCGAGCATCGCCATCACGTACGCGTTCCAGTAGCCGTCGCTGCCCTTGGTGGAGTCGCGCAGCCTCCCCTCGATGACGAACCCAGCCCGTTGGTAGGACGCGATCGCCGATGCGTTGAAGTCGTACACGTTCAGCTGAAGGCGGTGCAGGCCCAGCTCGTCGAAGCCGATCCGCACGACCTTGTGCATCAGCGCGGTCCCGAGGCCGTCCCCGCGGCGGGCCGGATCGATCAGCACCCGCCCGATCACGGCGAAGCCGTGCGCCAGCCAGATGGTCAGCATGACGTGGCCCACCAGCTCGCCGCTGTCTTCGTCGACCGCCGCAAGCACCCGGCGCGCGTCGCTCGCGCCGTCGAGGTCGCGAGCGAGCTGCTCCGGGCCGAGCGGCCACGTGAAGTCCCACGGCCCCGACCACTGAAAGAGGGCGTCGGCCGACGGGATCCACGAAACGAGCGTCTCGCAGTCCGCGCGCTCCAGCCGGCGCAGTCTGATCCGGGCCGACGACGCCGGCACGGTCAGGCTTGGGTCGGGGCCCGCAGGAGCTCGCGGACCGCCTCGACGTCTCGACCGAACGCGCGGTCCCCGGCGCCGGTCGGCAGGACGCCCGCGGCCGCCTCGAACAGCTCCCGGACGCCAGCGCCGGACGGCTCGCGCCCGGCGAAGCGCAGGGCGCGAAGGGCGACGACGAGCTCGGTGGCGACGAGCACCTCCATCGCCGCGAGCATCTCGGTCGTGCGGAGCGCGGCGGTGGCCGCCAGGCTCGCGTGCGACTCGACGCCGAGCGAGGCCCACACGCTCTGGACCGCCATCGGCGAGGCCATCGAGCGTGCCTCGGCCGCCGCCGCGTGCGCCGTGTACTCGAGCATCATCACGCCCGAGTCGACGCCCGGGTCCTCGGCCAGGAACGGCGGCAGGCCGCTCATCCGCGGGTCGAGCAGCGCACTCACGCGCCCGGCGATGAGCGACGCCGAGTGAGCAAAGGCGGCGCGCAGGCCGTCGAGCGCGGCCCCCAGCTCGGCGGCGTGGAAGTTGCCGGTCGGGAACGCCCGGCCCTCGTGGATGAGCGCGTTCTCGGGCCGCGCGTTCAGCTCACGGCGGAGCACCGCGTCGAGTGCGTCGAGCGCGTCGTGTGCGACGCCGTCGACCTGCGGGAGCACGCGGAAGGGGTAGGGGTCCTGGACGAGGCGGTCGGGGGCATGCGGATCGAAGGGAGCGCCGGCGAGCAGCTCGCGCATCCGCTGCGCCACCGCCGCCTGGCCGGCCGCGCCGCGCGCCGCCTGGACGCGTGCGTCGAGCACGACGGGATCCGCGTCGAGCGCCTCGAACGACAGCGCCGCGACCTGGAGCCAGCGCCCGAGCAGGAAGCGACCGTCGACGGCGAGCAGCGCCGCGTGACCGGTGGTCATCGCGTTCGAGCTCATGAAACCGAGCGCGTCGCGCAGGCCGAGGTGGATCGGCGCCGCGGGCGCCGCGGCGTCGACGAGGCTTCCGTTGCGCCACACCTTGCCCTCGCCGAGCAGCGCGAGCGCGATGTCGGCCAGCGCCGGCAGGTCGCCCGTGCCGAGCGACCCGAGCTCGCGGGTGAACGGGGTGACGTGCCCGTTCAGGGCGGCGACGAGCGAGTCGAGCAGCACCGGCGCCGTGCCGGCGCCGCCTGCGCCCAGCTGGTTGGCGCGGGTGACCATGCCGGCGCGGACGAGCTCGGGCGAGAGCGGCCGCCCGGCGGCGACCGCGTGGCTGCGCAGCAGGTTCCACTGGAAACGCTCACGGTCGGCGGGGTCGATCGTGCGGTCGCGCAGGGCGCCGACGCCGGTCGTGGCGCCGTACAGCGCATCGCCGCGGCCGAGCAGATCGGCGATCGTCTCGCGCGCGGCCTCGTTGCGCGAACGCGCCGCGGGGGCGAGCTCGACCGGTGCTCCACCTCGCGCCACCGCCTCCACCGCCACCGGCGTCAACGACGCGCCATCAAGCACGATCGCCGGCGCCATTAGCATCGCCTTCCATGGCGGCAAGCGAGACCGCGACGGCGTCGCGGCGAATGGAACTGCTCACCCCGGTGCCCTCGCCCGCGCTCGTGCTCGGCGCGATCGCGTCCGTGCAGTTCGGATCGGCGATCGCCGCCAAGCTGTTCAACGCGATCGGACCCGGCGGCGCGGTATGGCTGCGCCTGCTGTTCGGCACGGTCATCCTGCTCGCGCTGTGGCGACCCCGGCTGCGGGGCTACACCCGCCGTCAGCTGGCGCTCGCGTGCGTGTTCGGTCTCGTGCTCGGGTTCATGAACCTGAGCTTCTACAGCGCGCTGCACCGGATCCCGCTCGGGATCGCGGTCACGCTCGAGTTCGTCGGCCCGTTGACCGTCGCCGTCGCCGGGTCGCGCCGGCCGATCGACCTGCTGTGGGTCGGGATCGCGGCGGCGGGAATCATCGCGCTGACCCAGGGCGACACGCACAGCCTGAACGCGCTCGGAGTTGCCTTCGCGCTCCTGGCCGGCGCGCTCTGGGGCACGTACATCCTCGTCAACGCGCGTGTGGGACAGGCGTTCGAGGGCGGGACCGGGCTCGCGCTTGCGATGTGCGTCGCGTCGGTGGTGATCCTTCCGTTCGGGATCGCCCAGGGCGGCGGCCATCTCCTCGAGCCCCGTTCGCTCGCGCTCGGCGCCGTCGTCGGATTGCTGTCCTCTGCGATTCCGTACTCGTTCGAACTCGAGGCGCTCCGGCGGATCCAACCGTCCGTGTTCGGCGTGTTGATGAGCATCGAGCCCGCGATGGCCGCGCTGGCCGGGTTCCTCGTGCTGGGACAGGGGCTGGGTGCTCGGACGCTGTTCGGCATCGCGCTCGTCGTGGTCGCCTCGGTCGGCGCGGCGCGCCGCGCCCGCGCCACTCCGCTCGCCGTCTGAAGGCGCCACCGTCCGGGGCCGCCGACACTTACCATCTACTGACAAGGGCTTTCATTCTACGGTAAAGTCTCTCGTGAGAAAGCGATGCCAGAAACGGGAACTCGCACGGTGGAACGAGCATTGACGCTGCTGACGGCCGTCGCAGAGGACGGCGGCACTCTCAGCCAGCTCGCCCGCGCCGCTGATCTGTCGCCCAGTACGGCCTCGCGCCTGCTCGGCACGCTGGCCGGCCAGGAGCTCGTGTACCGCGACGAGCACGGGCACTATCGGCCCGGCGCGCGCCTGCGCCAGCTCGCCGCGGCCACACTGCGCGCCGACCCGGTCTACGAGCTGGCCGGGCCACACCTCGAAGCGCTCGC
The DNA here is from genome assembly GCA_036513815.1 of Solirubrobacteraceae bacterium. Lineage (GTDB taxonomy): Bacteria > Actinomycetota > Thermoleophilia > Solirubrobacterales > Solirubrobacteraceae > Palsa-465. Next base: position 2,850 of record DATBYI010000292.1, on the reverse strand, counting down.
CGGCGAGACCGGCGAGACGGCCAACTTGGCCGTCGCCGCCGGCGCCCGCCACGCCGTGTACCTGCGCCAGGTCGCGAGCCGGCACCTCGTTCAGACCGCGGGATGGGTTGGACGCACCGTTCCGACCCGAGGCACGGCGCTCGGTGCCGCCCTGCGCGGCGCGCTCGACGGGCGCCCGTACGTGGCACGGACTGGCGCAGTCGAGGCCGAGGTGATCTCGATCGCCGCGCCCGTGTACGGGTCGGGCGGCGAGATCGCGGGCGCGCTCAGCGTGCTCGCGCCGGCCTATCGCATGACCCCGCGGCGGATCGAGGCGTGTGGACGGGCAGTGGCACGTCACGCCGCAGCACTGTCGCGGAGCCTGGGCGCCCCAGACGCGGTGGCGGCATGAGCTTTTCCGAGCTCAGATGCAAGGGCTGGCAACAGGAGGCGGCGCTGCGCATGCTCGAGAACAACCTTCATCCCGACGTCGCCGAGAACCCTGCCGAGCTCGTCGTCTACGGCGGCATCGGCAAGGCGGCGCGCAACTGGCCGAGCTACCACGCCATCGTGCGCGAGCTCCAGCGTCTCGGCGACACCGAGACGCTGCTCGTGCAGTCGGGCAAGCCGGTGGCGGTGTTCGAGACCCACGAGGCCGCGCCGCGCGTATTGCTGGCCAACTCCAACCTCGTGCCGGACTGGGCCAACTGGGAGACGTTCCGGGAGCTCGACGCCGCCGGGCTGATCATGTACGGGCAGATGACCGCCGGGTCGTGGATCTACATCGGCAGTCAGGGGATCCTCCAGGGCACGTACGAGACATTCGCCGCGGCGGCGCGAAAGCGCTTCGACGGTTCTTTGGCCGGCCGGCTTGTAGTGACCGCGGGCCTCGGAGGCATGGGCGGCGCTCAGCCGCTCTCGATCACGATGCTCGGTGGCACCGCGTTGTGCGTCGAGGTCGACATCCAGCGGATCGAACGGCGCATCCAGACGGGCTATCTCGACGAACGGGCCGCGGATCTCGATGACGCTTTGCAGCGTCTCGACGCGGCCCGGCGCGAGCGCCGTGCGCTGTCGATCGGCCTTGCCGGCAACGCCGCCGAGGTGCTGCCCGAGCTTGTGCGCCGCGGGGTTTCGGTGGATGTCGTCACCGATCAGACGTCGGCCCACGATCCACTCAACGGCTACATCCCCGCCGGCCTCACCCTCGAGCAGGCCGACGTGCTGCGCCGGACCGATCCCGACGACTATCTCAAACGCGTCGGCGAGAGTGCGGTGGCCCATGTGGGGGCCATCCGGGCGCTCGCGGCGGCCGGTTCCGAGGCATTCGATTACGGAAATGCGCTGCGCGGTCTGGCCTCTGAGCACGGGGATCGCGACGCGTTCTCCTACCCGGGCTTCGTTCCGGCCTACATACGACCGCTCTTCTGCGAGGGCAAGGGACCGTTCCGCTGGGTGGCGCTGTCCGGCGACCCGGCCGACATCCACGCCACCGACCGGGCCATCCTCGATCTATTCGGCGACCAGGAGCACATCGCGCGGTGGATCAAGCTCGCCTCCGAGCGCGTCCACTTCCAGGGCCTGCCGGCGCGGATCTGCTGGCTCGGGTACGGCGAGCGGCACCTGGCCGGCCTGCGCTTCAACGAGATGGTCGCCTCGGGAGAGGTGAAGGCCCCGATCGTGATCGGGCGCGACCACCTCGACACCGGCTCCGTCGCCTCCCCCCAGCGCGAGACCGAGGCGATGGCCGACGGCTCGGACGCCATCGCCGACTGGCCGCTCCTCAACGCTCTCATCAACACCGCGTGCGGGGCGAGCTGGGTCTCGATCCACCACGGTGGCGGCGTCGGCATGGGCAAATCGATTCACGCCGGCCAGGTGTGCGTCGCCGACGGCACCGAGCTCGCCGGCCAGCGCATCGAGCGCGTCCTGAAGGCTGACCCCGGCCTCGGCATCGTCCGCCACGTCGACGCGGGCTACGACCAGGCGGTCGCAGCGGCCGAGCGTCACGGCCTGCGCATCCCGATGCTGGCCGGTGATGCATAACGTGCCTCGCCCCACACTCTTGACCGACCGAGTACAGATAAGCGTCCCCCACACGCTTATGTGTACCCGGCGGGTCGAGGACGCCCCGGGAGACACGTTTTGCATGGTGCGGTCGGCCCCGGCCGGCTGGACGCGCCCGTCGGCCAGCCCGTGCCGGAGGCGCGCGTCGGCCAGCCCGTGGCGGAGGCGCCCGTCGGCCAGCCCGTGCCGCCGGCGCCCGTCACGCCGCTCGTGCCGGTGACCACGTCGTTCGACAACGCCGCACAGGTGCTCACGCCCCCGGAGACGGGCCTCACATACCTGCGAACCAACCGGGCGAAGGAGCTCCGACTGGACCCGGGCGGGATCACCGTGGACAACGACGACGGCACGATCGCGGCGCTCGAACCGACCGCTGACGCCGACGTTCACGTCGACGCCACCGGGTGCACGCTCCTCCCCGGGCTGGTCGACTGCCACACCCATCTGCCCTTCGCCGGCTGGCGCGCGCTCGAGTACGAGCAGAAGGTGACCGGTGTCCCGTACGAGGAGATCGCCCGCGCCGGCGGGGGGATCGCGTCCTCGGCCCGCGCCCTGCGCGCGACGCCGGACGAAGCCGTGCTGCAACAAGCGCGCGGCATCGCCGCCGAGATGCTCCAAAGCGGCACGACGACGTTCGAGTGCAAGTCCGGATATGGCCTCTCCCGCGAGGGGGAGCTGCGCTCGCTCAAGCTGGCGACCGAGCTGGGCCGGACGGTCGATCAATCGACGACGCGGACGGCGCTCCTGGCGCACGCGGTGCCGGAGGGATACACGGCCGACACGTGGATGGACGAGGTGGAGGCG
>DATBYI010000291.1:0-2738 GCA_036513815.1 Solirubrobacteraceae bacterium | reverse complement strand
GCCGGGATCACGACGCGCCGAGTTGCTGAGGAGGCCGGATCGAATCACGGCCTCGTCCACTACTACTTCGGCTCGATCGAACAGCTGCTCGTGCGGGTGCTCGACCGCTTCACCGAGCGGCTGATCGAGCGCCAGCGCCAGATGTATGGCGCGGACGTCCCCTTCCTGGAGAGGTGGCGCACCGCGATGCGCTATCTCGACGAGGATCGCGCATATCAGAAGATCTGGTTTGAGCTGCAGTCGCTCTCCTGGAACCGGCCGGAGCTGCGTGCGCACCTCGCGCAGGTGCACGGCGAGTGGCGGCAGGTGCTGATGGAGGCGTTCGCGCCCGTGCGCGACCGTCTCGGAATCGAGATGCCGCTCGAGGCGCTGGTCACGCTCGTATACACGTTCAACGAGGGGATCATGCTCGAGCGGCTGTGCGGAATCGAGACTGGCCACGACGAGCTGCTCGAGTGGATCGAGCGTTGGCTGCGGCAGCGAGAGGAGGCAATGTGATGAGCGCCACCGCGCCGACAGTCGTCACGGGCACGGGGCATGAGCAGTCGCGAGCGCGCTATCCCGATCAGGAGGGGTTCGTCGAGCGGGACGGTATCCGCCTGTTCTACGAGGTCTACGGGAGCGGGTCGCCGACGGTCTTCCTGCTCCCTACCTGGTCGATCATCCACTCGCGCCACTGGAAGATGCAGATTCCCTACCTGGCACGGCACTGTCGCGTGCTCACCTTCGACGGGCGCGGCAACGGTCGCTCTGACCGGCCTGAGGACCCGAACGCGTATGACGAGCCGCAGTTCGCCGCCGACGCGCTCGCGGTCATGGACGCGACCGGCACCGATACGGCGATCCTGGTGTCCTTCTCGCTCGGGGCGCAGCGGGCGCTGTGGCTCGCGGCCGAGCATCCCGAACGTGTCGATGCCGCGGTCTTCATCGGCCCGGCCTATCCCGGTGGCGGCGAGCCGCTCGCGGAGCGAGCCGTCTACTCGTGGGAGGAGGAGCTCGATACCGATGAGGGCTGGGCGAAGTACAACAAACACGTCTGGCTGCGCGACTACCGCGGCTTCCTGGAGTTCTTCTTCTCGCGCCTGTTCACCGAGCCGCACTCGACCAAGGCCTTTGAGGACTGCGTCGGCTGGGGCCTTGAGACGACCGGCGAGACGCTCGTGACCGCCGAGGGCGCAGCGCTACTCGCGCCGGAGGAGGCGCGGGAGCTGGCCAGCCGGGTTAGCTGCCCGGTGCTGGTGATCCACGGCTCAGACGACGCGATCATCTCCCACTCCCGGGGTCTCGCTCTCGCCGAGCACACGGGCGGGGACGCCGTTGTCCTCGACGGGTCGGGGCACGGACCGCACGTCCGCGACCCGGTCAAGGTCAATCTGCTGCTGCGCGAGTTCGCCTGCCCACCGAGACCCGCGGCGAGCTGGTCGCGCGGGCGCGGGCGTCGCAAGCGGGCGCTCTACATCTCCTCGCCGATCGGCCTTGGCCACGCGCAGCGCGACGTCGCGATCGCCGACGAGCTGCGCAAACTCCACCCCGATCTCGAGATCGACTGGCTCGCCCAGCACCCGGTCACGGCCGTGCTCGAGGCGCGCGGCGAGCGGATCCATCCGGCGAGCGCGTTCTTGGCGAACGAGTCGCGGCACATCGAGAGCGAGTCGGCCGAGCACGACCTGCACTGCTTCCAGGCGATCCGGCGGATGGACGAAATCCTGCTCTCGAACTTCATGGTGTTCCACGACATCGTCCGCGACGAGCCCTACGACCTGTGGCTCGGGGACGAGGCCTGGGAGCTCGACTACTACCTGCACGAGAACCCCGAACAGAAACGGACCCCCTACGTGTGGCTGACCGACTTCGTCGGCTGGCTGCCGATGCCCGACGGCGGCGAGCACGAGGCGTTCATAACCGGCGACTACAACGAGGAGATGATCGAGCACATCGCGCGATTCCCGCGCGTGCGCGACCAGGCCGTGTTCGTCGGCAACCCCGACGACGTCGTGCCCGAGCGATTCGCGCCCCATCTGCCCTGGATCCGTGAGTGGACGGAGGAGCACTACTCCTTCGCCGGCTACATCACCGGCTTTGACCCCGCCGAGTTCGCCGACCGCACAGCGCTCCGCACCGAGCTCGGCTACCACGAGGACGAGCAGGTGTGCATCGTCACCGTCGGCGGCTCCGGCGTCGGCGGCGACCTGCTCCGACGCGTGATCGCCGCCTTCCCCGACGCCAAGGCGCGGGTCCCGGCGCTGCGCATGGTCGTCATCGCCGGGCCGCGGATCGACCCGCGCGCCCTGCCCGCACACGACGGGCTCGAAATACGCGCGTACGTGCACCAGCTCTACCGGCACCTGGCGGCATGCGACCTCGCCGTCGTCCAAGGCGGACTGACCACGGCGATGGAGCTGACGGCAAACCGGCGGCCGTTCCTCTACTTCCCGCTCCGCCACCACTTCGAGCAGAACCTCCACGTCCGCCACCGCCTCGAGCGCCACCGCGCCGGACGCTGCATGGACTTCGAGCACGAGACCCCCGAGACGATCGCCGCCGCGATCGCCGACACAATCGGACGCGAAGTCGACTACAAGCCTGTCGAGACAGACGGCGCAGCACGAGCAGCGGCACTGATCGCGCCACTGCTCGAAGAACGCAAAGGACGACGCCCGCCGAGCACACACCTGCACGGCGCGCCAACCGCGAACACGAGCAACACGATCCCACCAGGCGGCTGACACGCCGAACGC
>DATBYI010000290.1:0-2274 GCA_036513815.1 Solirubrobacteraceae bacterium | reverse complement strand
CCGGATGGCCCTGCCCTTCATCCCCTCGGACGCCGGCCTGCTCGCCCTACAGGCCGGCACGGTCGCGGCGACGCGCCCGATCTCGCGGCCCGCGTGGATGGATCGCTTCCGGGGCCGCGGCTGGGCGTTTGTGCCGATCGGCTCGATCGTCGTCGTGATCTTCGCGATCCGGTACGTGTCCGACACCGCCACCGCGCTGACCTGGCTGGCGCTGATCGCCGTACCGATCCTCGCGGCTGTCGCACTCGGCTGGGCCATGCGGGGGGCGCGACCGTGGGCCGCGCTGGCCGCGATCCCGCTGTTCGTGCTCGCCTGGACGCTGAAGACCTCGCTGGTTGGCGAGGCGTCGGCGGCGCTGCTCTCCGCGCTCAGCTGCGTCACGCTCGGGGTGCTGCTGGCCGCAGTCACGCCGCCGTCGTGGCTGAAGGCCGGGATTCTGCTGATGGCCGCGGCCGACGTGTGGCTCGTCGTCACTGACTTGCTCCAGACCCCGAACGCCACCCTGGTGGCCGCCGCGCCGCCGGCGGGACTGCCGCAGCTCCAGAGCGAGCTGTTCGGGACCGTCTCGCTGGGCTACGGCGACCTTTTCGTGGCCGCCCTGCTGGGGGCGGTGTTCGCCGCGCGGTGGCGCCGGCAGTGGCAGGCGGCCGTGCTCACGCTGGCCCTCGCCGCCGTGTTCGACCTGCTGTTCTTCTTCATCTCGGAGCTGCCGGCGACCGTGCCGGTGGCGCTCGCGCTGATCGTGATGGAGGCGTCCGAGCGGGTCAGTGTTGCCCGTCGCCGCCGCCCGTCGATGCGGGCGGACGCGATTCCTCGGCAAGCGAGGTGATGGCGAGCGTGCCGCGCGCGGCCTCCTCGAGCACTTCGGTGGCCTCCTCGGCCGAACGCGCGTAGAGCTCGACGAGCAGGTGGACGACGATTCGGTCGTCGTCGTGCTTGTGGAAGCGCACGTGGGTGAAGAACTCGCGCGTGCCGTGGTCGCCGAAGGCGGCGTAAGAGAGCGCGTCGCCTGCCTCGGGCCCCGAGCACGTCTCGACGTCGTCGGCGTCGACGGTGACCGTGCAGGAGGCCACCCAGGGCGTACCGGCGATCATCCGCTCCCAGCGGTCCTCGATCGGCTCGACGCGGCCGTTATGGAAACCGAGGTGCGGCTGGTCGTGCATGCACTCGAGGCACTGGACGACCGCCTCCTGCATCTCGTCTACGACTTCGCCGCGCTCGCCCGTCTCGGGATCGATCCGATGGATCCCCTCGTAATGCACCTGCACCTCGAGGTTCTGCGACCAGCAGCGATAGCAGCGGAGCCAGCTCCGAACAGACGTTGAGCCCTCCATTGCGTTGATTCTACGATGGCCGTGTGAATGAGCACGACAACGACCGCTGATGCGGTTCCGATCGAGGCCGGTGGGGGCGATTCTGGCCGGTGGCGCCGGATTGCGGATCGGCGGCCAAAAGCCGACGGTCGAGCTGGACGGTAAGCCGCTGATCGCCTACCCGCTCGAGGCGGTCGGCCAGGTGCTGAACAAGGTGGCGATCCTGGCCAAGGCGGGGACCAGCCTGCCTTCGCTCTCGCGGGTGGCGGTGTGGATCGAGCCCGAGAGCCCGCGCCATCCACTGGTGGGGATCACCCAGGCGCTCGCGCTCGCGGGCGGTCGGCCCGTGCTCGTCTGCCCGGCCGACATGCCGTTCGTGACCCCCGAGCTGGTCCGCCGGCTGGTCAAGGCCGACCCGGGACGCTCGCCGGCGGTGGTGGCGTGCGCCCAGGGACGTATGCAGGCCCTGCTCGGCTGCTATCAGCCGCGCGCGCTTGACCTCCTCGCGGGGCCGGCCCGCGCCGGCACGGGCCGGGTGACGGAGATCGTGAGCGCGCTCGAGCCGGTCCGGCTCGAGGTCGACGATCCCGATGAGCTGTTCGACGTCGACACGCCCGACGACCTCCTGCAGGCGGCGGCGATGCTCGACCGGCGCCGCGCCGCGGCGCCTTAGTCGAATTGTCGGGCTCCGTCCTGCCCAGCGCCACGGGGCTCGGTCCTGCCTGCATTTCGTGCCAAACCCGCCCCACCGTCGCGCGCTACGGCCACATAAGCATGCCCACGATGCTTATCTGGCCACGGGGGGCGGCTGAGGGAGGGGCTTGGCACGTTTTACATGGCGGTGGCGCCGCCAAGACCAAGACCGCGCCGGCCGGAGTCACCCCACGCAGAGCTGGCGCGCCCGCACGGGGACGCCGAGGCGCACGCGGGCGCAACGCGCGCAAAAAGTCCCGGAACCAGA
>DATBYI010000289.1:0-7198 GCA_036513815.1 Solirubrobacteraceae bacterium | reverse complement strand
GCCTTCGAGGACGAGGGCTACTTCTGCGTGGACAACCTGCCCTCGGAGATGATCCGCTCGCTGGTCGAGCTGTTCATGCACACCGGCTCGAAGGTGCAGCACGCGGCGGTGGTGTCAGACGTCCGCGGCGGGACGTACTTCGAGGGCCTCGCCGCGATGCTCGACGACCTGCGGTCGATGGGGGTCAGGCATCGGGTGTTGTTCCTCGACGCCGACGAGCAGGCGCTGCTGACCCGCTACAAGGAGACGCGACGCCGCCACCCGCTGGCGCCCACCGGCAGCGTCACCGAAGGCGTGGCGCGCGAGCGCGAGCTGCTGCTGCCCCTGCGGGGCCGGGCCGATGTGGTGATCGATACGAGCGGCCTGACCGCGGCGATGCTCCGGCGCAAGCTCGCCGATGAGCTCCTCCCCAGCCGCACGCCGGGTCGTCTCGCCATCACCTTCCAGAGCTTCGGCTTCAAGTACGGCCCGGCCCGCGACCCCGACCTGCTGCTCGACGTGCGGTTCCTGCCCAATCCGCACTACCAGCCGGACCTGCGGCCGCTGACGGGCGCCGACGAGCGCGTCGTGGAATTCATCAACCGCGACGGGGAGCTCGACGCCTTCTACGAGCATCTGAATCCGCTGTTTGACTATCTGCTGCCTCACTACCTGGCCGAGGGGAAGGCGCACCTGGTGGTGGCGATCGGGTGCACGGGCGGTCGGCACCGTTCGGTGGCGATCGCCGATCATCTCGCCCGCCGCTACGACCGCGAGGCTGAGTATCTCGTCCACGTGGTGCACCGCGACATCAGCCGGCTGACGTGATCGACCACATCGGGTTCGAGGTGAGCGACCTGGGACGCTCGGCCCGGTTCTACGACGCGGTCCTGTACGCCCTCGGAGCCCGCCGCCTGGTCCAGTCAGAGCACGTCGTCGCCTACGGGATCAACGCGCCCCAAGTGTGGATCGTGACGAGAGGCCGTGTTCCCGCCCCGGGCTACGGCCACGTTGCGCTCCAGGCCAGCGGCAAGGCCGCGGTGGACGCGGCTTACGCCGGGGGATTGGCCAACGGCGGGACCGACGACGGTCCTCCGGGGCTTCGTCCGCAGTACGACGAGCGACACTACGCGGCCTACCTGCGCGACCCCGACGGCCTCCGGGTTGAGGTCGTCTCGCGGAGGTGACCCGCTAGCCTTCGCCGGGCCGGCGGATCGTCGGCGTTTCTTTTGCAGTCGACGAAGGAGTTGCGCGCATGGCGGTACGCGTTGGGATCAACGGCTTCGGTCGCATTGGCCGGAACGTCTTTCGCGCCGCCTACGAGCAGGGTGCCGACATCGACTGGGTGGCGGCCAACGACATCGGGGACCCGAAGACCTTCGCCCACCTGCTGAAGTACGACTCCAACTACGGGCCGTTCCCGGGAGCGGTGGAGGCCACCGACACCGGGATCCGGGTCGACGGCAAGGAGATTCGCTTCCTGAACGAGAAGGACCCGGCGGAGCTCCCCTGGGAAGAGCTGGGCGCCGACGTGGTGATCGAGTCGACCGGCCTGTTCACCGATCGCGAGAACGCGTCCAAGCACCTCGAAGCGGGGGCCAAGAAGGTGCTCATCTCCGCCCCGGCCACCGAGCCCGACGTCACCGTGGCGCTCGGCGTGAACTTCGAGCAGGTCTACGACCGTGACAAGCACAACATCGTGTCGAACGCCTCCTGCACGACCAACTGCCTGGCGCCGGTCGCCAAGGTGCTGAACGACACGGTCGGGATCAAGCACGGCCTGATGACGACGATCCATGCCTACACCGCCGATCAGCGGTTGCAGGACATGCCTCACCGCGACCTGCGCCGGGCGCGCGCGGCGGCGATCAACCTGATCCCGGCGTCGACCGGCGCCGCCAAGGCGATCGGGCTCGTCATCCCGGACCTCAACGGCAAGCTCAATGGCTTCTCGGTCCGGGCGCCGGTTCCGACCGGCAGCGTCGTCGACCTGACCGTGGAGGCCAAGCGGGAGACGACCGTCGAGGAGGTCAACCAGGCCATGAAGGCCGCCGCCGACGGCCCGATGAAGGGAATCCTTGTCTACACGGACGACCCGATCGTCTCGACGGACATCGTCAAGAACCCCGCGTCGTCGATCCTCGACTCGCTGCTGACCGTCGTGATGGACGGAACCATGGTCAAGCTGGTGTCGTGGTACGACAACGAGTGGGGCTACTCCAATCGCGTGGTCGACGTGGCCCAGAAGCTGTTGTGAAGACGCTCCGGGACCTCGGAGACGTGGAGGGCAAGCGGGTGCTGGTCAGAGTGGACTTCAACGTCCCGCTCAAGGACGGAGCGGTCGCCGATGACACACGGATCCGCGCCGCGCTGCCCACGATCGAGGAGCTCCGCCGGCGCGGCGCCCGGGTCGTGCTCGCCTCGCACCTCGGCCGGCCAAAGGATCGGGAGCCCGATCTGTCGCTGGCACCGGTCGCCACCGGGCTCGGCGAACTGACCGGCACCGAGGTGACACTCGCGCCCGACGTCGTCGGCGACGAGGTCAGCGCGGCGGTCGATGCGCTCGGCCCCGGAGACCTCCTCTTGCTCGAGAACCTCCGCTACGAGCCCGGCGAGACCAAGAACGATCCTGACTTGGCCCGCGCGCTCGCGTCGTTTGCCGACGTGTACGTGAACGACGCGTTCGGCGCCGCACATCGGGCCCATGCCTCGACCGAGGGCGTGGCGCACCTGGTTGACGAACGCGCCGCCGGGCTGTTGCTCGAGCGCGAGGTGGACACGCTGATGGCCGTGCTCGAAGCACCGGCCCGGCCGCTCGTGGCGGTGCTGGGCGGGGCCAAGGTGTCTGACAAGATCGCGGTCATCGACCGGTTCCTGGAGGTGGCGGACACGATCCTCATCGGCGGGGCCATGGCCTTCCCGTTTCTCGCCGCCGAGGGCCACTCGGTGGGCGATTCGCTGTGCGCGGCGGAGGACGTCGAGCTGGCGCGAAAGGCGCTGGCGGCGGGCTCCGACAAGCTGAAGCTGCCCGTCGACCTCGTACTCGGCGATCGCTTCGCCGAGGACGCCGCAGTTGAGACTCTCGACGGCGTCGACGTCCCCGACGGCTGGATGGGCCTCGACGTCGGCCCACGCACGGCGCGCGAGTACGGCGCGGTGATCGCCGAGGCGGGGACCGTGTTCTGGAACGGCCCGATGGGGGCATTCGAGCTCTCGCCGTTCGCCGCCGGGACGCTGGCGGTGGCGCAGGCGGTGGCCGCCGCGTCCGGCACGACCGTGGTCGGCGGCGGCGACTCCGCCGCGGCGTTGCAGCGGTTTGGACTGGCGGAGGAAGTGACCCATCTATCGACCGGAGGCGGAGCGACGCTCGAGCTGATCGAGGGCAAGCGCCTGCCCGGAGTGGAGGCCCTGACATGAGCGCCACCGGGACCGGGCGCACACCTCTCATCGCCGGCAACTGGAAGATGTACAAGACCGTCAGCGAGGCGGAGACGTTCATCGCCGGCCTCCTGCCGCGGGTCTCCTCGGTCCAGGGAGTGGACATCGCGATCTGCCCGCCGTACCTCGATCTACAGGCCCTGGTCGACTCGGCCCGCGGCTCGCGCGTCCAGATCTACGCGCAGAACATGCACCACGCCGCCGAGGGGGCATTCACGGGCGAGGTGTCGGCGCCGATGCTCGTCGAGGTGGGCGTCCAGGGCGTGATCCTCGGGCACTCCGAGCGCCGCGAGATGTTCGGCGAGACCGACCGCGCGCTCCAGCTGAAGGTGCCCGCCGCGCTGGCCGCCGGGCTCGTCCCGATCCTGTGCGTGGGGGAGACCGAGGAGGAACGCGAGGCGGGCGACACCGAACGCAAGCTCCGCCACCAGGTGCAGGAGGACCTGGCTCGGGTGGACATCTCCCAGCTGGGTGACGTGGTGATCGCCTACGAGCCGATCTGGGCGATCGGGTCCGGTCGCGTTGCCACGCTCGATCAGGCCCAGGAGGCGATCGGGTTCATACGCGCCCTGGTCGCCGACCGCTCCCGCGAGGAGGCCGAGCGGACGCGAGTCCTCTATGGCGGGAGCGTCAAGGCGGACAACTGCCTCGAGCTCCTTGCGCTGCCTGACGCCGACGGCGCGCTGGTCGGTGGCGCGAGCCTCGATCCCGAGTCGTTCGCGGCGATCGTCGACGCGGCCGCAGCCGGGTGATGGCCGGCCTTCCGGCTGGCCCGTCGTCGCTCCCCGCTCGGTCTTGCGTGCTCGTGGTGCTCGATGGGTGGGGACTCGCCCCCGATGGCCCGGGCAACGCCGTCTCGCTCGCCGACACACCCGTGTTCGACGAGTTGTGGTCCGCCTATCCACACGCGCAGCTGATCGCCAGCGGGCGCGCGGTGGGGCTGCCCGACGGGCAGATGGGGAACTCCGAGGTCGGCCACATGAACCTGGGTGCGGGCGCGGTCGTGATGCAGGATCTGACCCGGATCGACGCGGCGGTGGCGGACGGGTCGCTCGAGCAGAACGAGGTGTTGCGCTCGGCCTTCGCCGATGCGCCGCGAGTGCATCTGATCGGGCTCGTGTCGGACGGCGGCGTGCACTCGGGCTTCAAGCACCTCGAGGCGCTGATCCGGATGGGCGCGTCGCTCGGGGTCGAGGACCTCGTCCTGCACGCGTTCACCGACGGGCGCGACACGCTGCCTCACTCGGGCGAGGGCTATGTCAAGACCGTGCAGGACTGGATGCAGGACGCGGGCACGGGCCGGATCGGGTCGGTGGTCGGCCGCTATTGGGCGATGGACCGCGATCGTCGCTGGGACCGGACGCAGCGCGCCTACGACCTGCTCGTCCATGGTCGGGCCGAGCACCGAGCCTCCTCGGGCGTAGAGGCCGTGCGGGATGCCTACGCGCGAGACGAGACCGACGAGTTCATCACGCCCGTGGTGGTGGGGGACACCGAGGCGTGCATCCGGGCGGGCGATTCGGTCATCGCCTTCAACTTCCGCCCCGACCGGATGCGCGAGATCAGCTCGGCGCTGGCCGACCCGTCGTTCGAGGAGATCGACCGTGGCGGGGCGCCGACGGTCGAGCGCTACACGACGATGACGCAGTACGAGGAGGATTGGGACTATCCGGTCGCGTTCCCACCCGAGCGGCCCTCGGTGACGCTGTCGTCGGCCTTGGCCGAGCGGGGAGTGCGCCAGCTGCACGTCGCGGAGACCGAGAAGTACGCGCACGTGACGTACTTCTTCAGCTCGGGCGAGGAGGAGCCGTTCGAGGGGGAGCGCCGTGAGCTCGTCGACTCGCCGCGCGATGTTCCGACCTACGACCACAAGCCCGAGATGAGCGCGCGCGCCGCGGCGGGGGCGTTCGTCGACGCGTGGCGCGAGGACTCGCCGACGTTCGGGATCATCAACTTCGCCAACGCCGACATGGTTGGGCACACGGGGGTGATCCCCGCCGCGGTGAAGGCCATCGAGACCGTGGATGGGTGCCTGGGCGAGATCGTGACGGCCGTGCACGAATCGGGCGGTGCCTGCGTGATCACGGCCGACCATGGGAACTCGGACCACATGCTCGAGGACGACGGCAGCCCGAACACGGCCCACTCGCTGAATCCCGTGCCGTTCATCGTGACCGTTTCCGGCGTCTCGTTGCGCGGGGAGGGAATCCTGGCCGACGTCGCGCCGACGGTGCTTCAGATCCTCGGGTTCGAGCAGCCGCCCGCGATGACCGGTCGGTCAATGATCGACGGTTAGCTCGTCGACCCGGTCGTGAGGAAGCGGGCCATCGCGTCGTGGGTCTCGCGGGGTCGCTCGAGCTGAGGCACGTGGCCGCAGTCGAGCTCGAGGTGCTGAGCGGCGGGCAGCTCCGCCCGGACGTGACGCTCGAAGCCGATCGGCACGATGTTGTCCTTGCGCCCCCACACGAAGAGTGCGTCGGGCGCTAGCTCCCCGAGCCGTGTCCAGAGACCGTTCTTGCCGCGAGGCGCCTCGAGGTAGATATTGCGCGCGGCTGCGTAGAAGGCGGCCCGGCCGTGCGGCGTCAGGTAGGAGCGCATGAACTCGTCGATTCCGGCCGCCGTCCACCCGGTCCCCGCGCCCGGGACGACCTGCTTGACGATCCTCTCGATGATCGCTCGCGGGGCTGGCTGGACCAAGCCGAGCTGAGTGGGGACCCACCGCAGGTAGGGGGCCCACGGACGCGCCTTGAGCCAGGGCATCGATGGCGCGAGCAGCACGAGCCGGCGGACGCGGCCGGGCTTGCTCAAGCCAAGCTCGAGCGCGACGCGGCCGCCCATGCTGTTCCCGACGATGTGGGCGGAGTCGAGCTCCAGCGCGTCGAGCAGCGCGACCATCGCGTGGGCGAAGAACGGGGGGTCATAGGCGCCGAACAGGGGCTTGTCGGAATCGCCGAACCCGGGCAGGTCGACGCCGATCGCCCGGTAGGACGGCGCGAGCGCATCGAGCGTGGGGAGGAAGGAGGCTTTCGTCGCGCCCAGGCCGTGGAGCATGAGGACCGGCTCGCCGGTCCCGGCCTCGATCGTCGAGATCCCGCCGACCGCGGTATCCACCTGGCGGATCCGCAGGCGCCCGTCGCCCTGGGGCTCAGCAGGCGCGGTGGCGGCGAGGAAGCCGACGCCGAGGTGCAGGTCGCGCCGTATCTTGAGGCGACCCTTTCGGAACGCCTGCATGCCGCCGCGCACGTCCTCGGCGATCTGGGCCCAGGTCTCGTCGTCAGCGCTCAGCGTCGCGTCGGGGGTGTTCCGGGGCGCCTCCACGCGCGCCGCTCCGTCTTGGATCACGACGTCGTGGGGCTCCGGGCCGTCGTCCTCGATGCGGATCCGAGCCAGCGGCCGCCCGACGTCGAACACGGCGGGGTCGTAACGAGCGACGAGGCGCTCGAGCGCGCCCGCCTGATCCTCGCTCGGTTGTTCGGTGGCCTCGACCGCGTCCACTGAGTCCTGCTCCTTTCCGTTCGACGCTTGCCTAATCAAGTGTCGAGCCTTCGATGCGATTCGCGGGTGATGTCGCGCACATAAGGATCTTCGTGCGCGGACGCACTATACTTGACATAGAACGACTCAGATTTCATAATGGTCGGGTCGTACGATCCTTACTAAAGAGGAAGGTTGAGATGGCATTGATTCGATGGGAGCCCGCTCGCGAGCTCCACAGTGTGCAGAGCGAGATGAACCGCCTGTTCGGCACGTTCTTCGACTCCCCGACCCCGCGCAACGGCGC
>DATBYI010000288.1:0-2153 GCA_036513815.1 Solirubrobacteraceae bacterium | reverse complement strand
GGTGCTGGGCACGGCCGTCGGGCTGACCATGGGGTACTTCCGGGGCATCGTCGACGACGTCCTCGGGCGGTTCGTCGAGGCGTTCCTGGCGCTGCCCGTGGTCGTCACGGCGATCATCGCGAGCTACGGGCTGGGGCGCTCGAACCTCGAGCTGATCATCGTGATCGGCCTGCTGTTTACGCCGCTGATCGCGCGCACGGTGCGCGCCGCGGTGCTGCTCGAGCGCGAGCTCGACTACGTCGCGGCGGCGAGGCTGAGGGGCGAAGGCGCGAGCTACATCATGTTCGTCGAGATCCTGCCCAACGTACTCGCGCCGATCACCGTCGAATTCACGGTCCGGCTCGGCTACGCGGTGTTCGCGGTCGCCACGCTGTCCTTCCTCGGCCTCGGCATCCAGCCTCCCTCGTCGGACTGGGGGCTCGAGGTCGCGACGAACTACGGTCAGGTCGACGCGGGCTTCTGGTGGGAGGTGGTGTTCGACGCGCTGGCCATCGCCTCGCTGGTGGTGGCGGTCAACCTGATCTCGGACGCGATCGAGGGGGTGTTCGAGCGATGAGCACAGTGTCTCCGGAATCGTCCGGCGCTGGTGGCAGCTCGGGGGCGGTGGCGCACGACGCCCTCACCGTGCAGAACATCGACATCACCTACCGGGTGCGTGGGCGCGACCTGACGACCGTACGCGACGTGTCGTTCCGCATCGGGCGCGGGGAGTCCTACGGGCTGGTCGGCGAGTCCGGGTCGGGCAAGTCGACGATCGCGCTTGCCGTCGTCCGGTACCTGGCGCGTAATGGCCGGGTGAGTCAAGGCGCGATCGACATCGACGGCAGGGACGTGCTCGCGATGCGCAGCGACGAGCTTCGCAAGCTCCGAGCGAACACCGTCTCGATGGTCTACCAGGAGCCCGGCCGCGCGCTCAACCCGACGATCAAGGTCGGGCGCCAGGTGGCGGAGGTATTTGAGATCGACGGCGTCTCCAAGCAGCAGGCGCTTGCGCGCGCGCAGGAGATGCTCGAGAAGGTGCGGATCTCCGATCCCGCCGGGGTCATGAACCGCTATCCGCACCAGCTTTCGGGGGGCATGCTCCAGCGCGTGGTCATCGCGATGGCGCTCGCGGCCGAGCCCTCGCTACTTATCCTCGACGAGCCGACGACCGCGCTCGACGCGACGGTCGAGGCCGAGGTGCTCGACCTGATCTCGGCGCTGCGCACCGAGTTCAACACGTCGCTGCTGTTCATCAGCCACAACCTCGCGGTGATCGCCAAGATGTGCGACCGCGTCGGCGTGCTGTACGCGGGCGAGCTGATGGAGCAGGGGCCGGCGCGTGACGTGTTCGAGGATCCCCGCAACCCGTACACGGTCGGCCTGTTGCGCTGCATTCCGCGGCGGGGCACGGCCAAGAACAAGGAGGCCCTCGACACGATCCCCGGTTTCCCGCCCAGCCCGGGCGACACTCTGGAGGGGTGCGTGTTCGCGGAGCGCTGCGGACTCGTCGAGGATCGCTGCCGCTCGGGAGAGGTCCCGTTGTACGAAATCAGCCAGACCCGGCGGTCGCGCTGCCACTTCCACGACCGCGCCCAGACGTTGCCGCGCATCGTCAAGGCCGAGCTCGAGCCGGCCGCGAACGGGTCCGGCCCCGGCGAGGTGCTGATCAGCGCCGAGGACGTCTCGAAGACGTTCCACATGGAGGGCGAGACGATCCACGGGTTGGTCGACGTGAGTCTCGAGGTCCGCGCGGGTGAGACGCTCGGGCTGGTGGGCGAATCGGGCAGCGGCAAGACCACGCTCGCGCGCGTGCTGCTTGGGCTCACCGCGCCCGACCAGGGAGCGATCCTCGCGATCGAGGGGGCGCCCCTGGCGGAGACGGCGAACCGCCGGACGCACCAGCAGCAGAAGTCGCTCCAGATCGTCTTCCAGAACCCCGACTCCGCCCTGAACCGTCGCCACTCGATCCGGCGGGTGCTCTCGCGCGCGCTGTCGAAGCTCGGCGGCTACCACGGCGACGCGCTCGCGACGCGGCTGCGGGCGCTGCTCTCCGAGGTCCGGCTGGCCGAGCGCTACCTCCCGATGCGACCGGCGCAGCTCTCGGGCGGCCTCAAGCAGCGCGTCGCGATCGCGCGGGCGTTCGCGGGCGACCCGAAGATCGTTGTCTGCGA
>DATBYI010000287.1:0-5898 GCA_036513815.1 Solirubrobacteraceae bacterium | reverse complement strand
CCGCGCGAGGATGCTTCTGCCCGGCGTGGCGGACCTCGACACGCTGCGTTATTTCGCCGGCCTGATCGGTGAGGAGGAGGCGCGCGATCGCACGCACACGACCGGGTCCGGCGGCACCACTCGCTCGACATCGCGCCGACGGAGGCCGCTGATCGCCGCCGAGGCGCTGCGCCAGCTGCCCGACGGGCACGCGCTGCTTCTGTACGGCCGGATCCCGCCGACGCGGGTGCGCCTGAGGCGGTGGTTCGAGGATCGCCGGCTGCGAAGGCTGGCCAGGGGCGCGCCGTGAGCCGTCCCGAACCCGAAGACTGGAACGAGCCTGAGAGCGATTGGGAGGATCCCGTCTCCGCGCGGTGGCCACTCAGTCCCGAGGGGCTCTACCCGCGCGAGCGGTGGATGTGGTTCGAGCAGCTTTGGGCGGACGTGTGTGTGCTCCGCGCGCGCTACCACCTCGCGCTCCGCAGCGGCTGGTGGGAGGACCAGGTCCAGCTGGAGGCGCTCGCCGCGCTCGCCGCCTGGGTCGAGCGCTACGACTCGGGCGAGTGGGACGACCCGCCCGGCAAGCTCGCGCTCCTCTACGACCTCGAACGCGTCGCCGCCCTGCTCAGAGACGGCGGGGAGCCGTTCCATCCCGATCGCGACCGGCTGGCCTTCGCGCGCTACCTGATCGAGCTCGGGTGTCAGCCGCCGCCGGACAGATGACCGCGGATGCGCTGCGTGACCCCAGCCGGCTTCACGGTGATGTTCCCGAGCGTCGCTCTTGCTCTGACCTCGATCACCGGCGCGCCCGGAAGCGCCTCCGTGCTGACTTCTGAGACGTTGGTGCCGAGGAACGACCGGCCGTACAGTCGCACCTCGACGCCGTCGGGCACGAAGATCGTCACCGAACCGAGGGTGGTGCTCGCGTCGATCCTCGTGACGTGCGAGGTAAGCACCGCGTCCTGAAGCTCGATATGACAGTCGCCCAGGACGGACTTCAGCTCCATATGAGGCGGCACGGTCCAGCGACCCTTGCGCGTTTCGTTCGAGAGGATCGCGACCAGGCGTATGGCGTCCTGTGCTGGGACGGAAAGCGGGACCTCCTCCGAGCGCCGTTGCAGATCGGCCGTAACCTCGGACAGCTCACCCAACAGGCGCGCGCCGAGCGCGCGATCGGCCCGCGCCGAGTACTCCTCGAGGGTCAAGCGACCGTCGCCGGCCGCGCTCGAGAGCAGCTCGAGCGCCTGCTCGCGGTCTTGGTCTGAGGCTCGCACCGGATCCACGCAGAGCGATGTTACGGACGGGCTACGTGCGGTAGGGGGATGATCTGTCCCCCCGAACCGAGGAGCCTGCCGATGCCCCTGAGCACCCAACGCTCGCGCCAGACCTTGCCCGAGATCGCCAGCAAACGCAGTGATGCAGCGGCCGAGCTGCCGATCCATCGGCTCGGCGAGGGTGGACTGGACAGCGAGACCGCTTACGAGCTGATCACCAGCGAGCTGCTGCTGGACGGCCAGGCCCGTCTGAACTTGGCGACCTTCGTCACCACGTACATGCCGGCCATCGGGGCGCGGCTGATGTGCGAAACGGCCGACAAGAACATGATCGACAAGGACGAGTACCCGCAGACGGCGGAGATCGAAGGGCGCTGCGTGAACCTCCTGGCCACCGTGTGGAATTCGCCCGACCACGAGCAGGCGACCGGGACCTCGACCACGGGCTCGAGCGAGGCGTGCATGCTCGGAGGCATGGCGCTGAAGTGGCGCTGGCGCGAGCGGATGCAGAAGGCGGGAAAGCCGACCGACCGTCCGAACTTGGTCGCGGGCATCAACGTGCAGGTGTGCTGGGAGAAGTTCTGCCGTTACTGGGAGGTCGAGCCGCGCCTGGTTCCGATGGAAGGCGATCGGTTCCATCTGAGCCCGGAGGAGGCGGTGGCCCTCTGCGATGAGAACACGATCGGCGTAGTCGCCATCCTCGGGTCGACGTTCGACGGGAGCTACGAGCCGGTCAAGGAGATCGCCGCCGCGCTCGACCAGCTGGAGCACGACAAGGGGCTCGACATCCCCATGCACGTCGACGCCGCGTCGGGTGGCTTCGTCGCGCCATACCTGCAGCCCGAGCTCGAGTGGGACTTCCGGATCAACCGGGTCCAGTCGATCAACGCCTCGGGCCACAAATACGGCCTCGTCTACCCGGGCGTCGGCTGGGCCGTGTGGCGCAACGAGGAGGCGCTACCGCGAGACCTGGTGTTCGACGTCAACTACCTGGGCGGACACATGCCGACGTTCGCCCTCAACTTCTCACGTCCGGGCAGCGAGGTGATCGCGCAGTACTACATGTTCGCGACGCTGGGCCACGACGGGTATCGGCGCGTCATGGAAGGGGCTCAGGACGTGGCGACGCATTTGTCGAGCGAGATCGCCGCGATGGGCCCGTACCGCCTGATCTCGGAAGGCAAGGAACTCCCAGTGTTTGCCTTCGCACTCGCGCCCGAGGTGGAGAACTACACGGTGTTCGACGTATCCGACCACCTGCGCCAGAGCGGCTGGCTCGTTCCCGCCTACACCTTCCCGAAGAACCGGGAGGATCTGAGCGTGCTGCGGATCGTCGTGCGCGCCGGCATGACCATGGAGATGGCCGAGCACCTGCTCAAGAGCCTGCGTGAGCTGACCAAGTTCCTGGCGTCGCTCAAGGCGCCTCTGCCCGACCCGGGTGTTGAGAAGCGGACCGCCTTCTCGCACACCTAGCGCTAGAGAACCTCCGACAGCCGGCGCGCCGCCGCCGTGATCTGGGGCGGCGTGCCTGCCTCGAGCACCGCCTGGAGGTCCAGAACGCGCACGCCGAACGAGTCGAGCTCCCGCGTCCCGACGATCGCGTGACACGGCACCCCGGCCTGGCGCGCTCGCGTCGAGATCTCCGAGACGAGCTTGCCGGCCAGGCTCTGCTGGTCGAGCTTGCCCTCGCCGGTGACGACCGCGCGCGCCGCCCGCATGCGCCGATCGAAGTCGACGGCGTCGAGCACGAACGGAGCGCCGGGGACGAGCTCCGCGTCGAACTCGGCCCACAGCCCGCCCGACAGCCCACCCGCGGCGCCGGTCATCGGAACCCCTCGCGGATCTCGCTTAAACCGCCGGGACTGATCGTTCAGCCGCTTGGTCAGGCGGGCCACGGTGGACTCGTCGGCGCCCTTTTGCGGACCGAACACCCGCGCGGCCTGCTCGAACGGGGTTCGGACATCGGTCAGCACGATGAGCCGAGCGCCACGGAGTCCTCCGCCCTCGCGGATGGCGCGAATCGCGCCGGCGCCGCCGTCGGTGGTCGCGCTCCCGCCGACCCCGACGTAGACGGCCTGCGCGCCAGCATCGATCGCCGCCATGATCAGCTCTCCGGTCCCGAACGTGCTCGAGGTGACCGGATCTCGCTCTGACTCCTCGACGAGACCGAGACCGCTCGCCGCCGCCATCTCGACGATCCCGATCACTCGACCTCGCCCGTCCTCGCCGATCCCGAATGTGGGGTCGATCGGGCGGCCGAGGGGATCGGTGGCCGGGGCCACGCGACGCTCGCCCTCGAGTGCGAGGAGGAGCGCGTCGAGCGTGCCCTCGCCGCCGTCGGCGACCGGGCACAGATCGACCGGCCGACCGGCGGCCTCGAGGCCGCGACCGATCGCCTCCGCGACCTGGGCCGCGGTCAGCGTCCCCTTGAACGAGTCGGGGGCGACGAGAATCGTCGTGGGGACGCCGGGGATGTGAGGATGGTCGGCGGCGCCTGACGGCGGCGCCTTTTGAGAAGTCACGCCGGCAGTATCTTCGGTGATCCGTGCACGAGACGCCCGAGGACATCCGCACCCTCCAGGACCTACTCGACCGCAGCTACGACGCGGCCGGAGCTCATCTGCGCAGCATCACGACCCCGGAGCGGCGCGTGAGCGCCGGAGACCTCGTCGAGCGCCTGACCGGGATGTGCCTGCTCGTCGTGGCCACCGTGACCGCCGAGTGCCGGCCGATCGCCGGGCCTCTGGACGGCATCTTCTACCGCGGTGCGTTCCATTTCGGGACCGCGCGCAACTCCGTCCGCTACCGCCACCTGCTCGCCCGGCCGCCGGTCAGCGCGACGCACCTTCCGCGTGAGGAGTTCGCGGTCACCGTGCACGGACGCGCGGTGCCGCTCGACGTCCACGCCCCCGAGGCGAGGGGGCTCCGCGAGACGCTGTTCGAGGTGTACGGGCCGCGCTATGGGAACGAGGAATGGGAGCGGTTCCTCGAAGGCGGCGAGGATCCGTCCACCGCGCCGGCCTACATGCGGATCGACCCGTATCGCATGTTCACGTTCCGCATGGCATGACTGGGCCGCGATCACTGACTGGACGGGGTCGCCAGGCCCCATGGACGCCGAGCGTAGCGAGGCCCGAAATCAGGCCACGTCGCGCGCCGCCGCGCGCCCGGCCGTCCGCCCGCTGAACAGGCAGCCGCCCAGAAACGTGCCTTCGAGCGCCCGGTAGCCGTGCAGACCGCCGCCACCGAACCCCGCCACCTCGCCGGCGGCATAGACGCCGGACAGCGGCTCGCCGCCAGGTCGCAGCACCCGGCCGGATAGGTCGGTCTCGAGCCCGCCGAGGGTCTTGCGGGTGAGGATCCACAGACGTACGGCGATGAGCGGCCCGGCGCCCGGGTCGAGGATCCGGTGCGGGCGGGCCACGCGGCTCAGCCGGTCGGGAAGGTACCTCCGCGCGCCGTGGATGGCGGTGATCTGAAGGTCCTTGGCGTACGGGTTGGCGACCTCGCGGTCGCGCGCCTTGATGTCGCGCTCGAGGTCGCCGGCGTCGATCAGGTCGTCGCCGGTCAGTGCGTTCATCCTGCGCACGAGCTCGCGCAGGTCGTGATCGACGATGAAGTCGACGCCGTGCCGTTTGAACGCCTCGACCGGGCCGGGGGCGCCCTTGCCGACCCGGCTGGCGAGGACCTGGCGCCGGCTCTTCGAGGTCAGGTCGGGGTTCTGCTCAGACCCCGAAAGCGCGAACTCGCGCTCGATGATCTTCTGGGTCAGGATGAACCAGCTGTAGTCGTGGCCGGTCGTCATCAGGTGCTCGAGCGTGCCGAGCGTGTCGAAGCCCGGGAACAACGGGACCGGCAGGCGCCGTCCCCGCGCATCGAGCCACACCGGCGAGGGGCCGGGCAGGATCCGAATGCCGTGGCGACTCCAGATCGGGCTCCAGTTCTCGATCCCCTCCGTGTAGTGCCACATGCGGTCCGGGTTGATGATGCTGGCGCCGGCGTCCTGGGTGATCTTGAGCATCCGGCCGTCGACGTGGTCGGGCACGCCAGAGAGCATCCGTTCGGGTGGCTTGCCAAGTCTGTCCGGCCACGCCTGTCGGACCAGCTCGTGGTTGGCGCCGATTCCACCTGAGGTCACGATCACGGCCGGCGCGCTCATCTCGAACTCGCCCACCGGAGTTCGCGAGCTCGCCTCCCCGCGCGCGACCGAGCTCGGCTCGAGCACCGTCCCGGCCACGCCGGCGAGTGTCCCGCCGTTCGACGTCAGCGAGTCGACCTGGTGGCGGAACTTCAGGGTCACCTTGCCGCGGGCGACCGCCTCGCGGACCCGACGCTCGAACGGCTCGACCACGCCGGGGCCGGCGCCCCAGGCGATGTGAAAGCGCGGAACCGAGTTCCCGTGCTGGGTGGCAAGATAGCCGCCACGCTCGGGCCATCCCGGGGTCGGAACGAACCGGACGCCCTGGTCATAGAGCCATTGGCGCTTCTCGCCGGAGGCAAACTCGACGTAGGCCTCCGCCCATTGGCGCGGCCACTTGTCTTCGGGCCGGTCGAAACCCGCGCTCCCGAGCCAGTCCTGGAGCGCGAGCTCGCGCGAGTCGCGGACGCGGAACCGCCGCTGCTCGGGCGTGTCGACGAGGAACAG
>DATBYI010000286.1:0-5764 GCA_036513815.1 Solirubrobacteraceae bacterium | reverse complement strand
CGGCGGCGCTCCGACGGGAGCTGGACGGATCAGATCACGCGCCAGGTACCTGAAAACGCCGGCGCGGCAGGTGGTCCACCCATGCCAGTCGTAGACGAACGCTCCGCATTGTCCGTTCGAGCCGACCGATGCGACCGTCTGATAGTGACCGAGCAGATAACGCGTCTCGCTTTCGACGCTAGCCAGGTGTGCCTTCACGCCCGCCAGGCTCAGCCGGGGGTCGGTGACGATCTCGTCGAAGCTGTCCATGACGTCCGCCTCGGTCATGACCGGGAGACGGCCGATGGCGCTCTCGTCGAGCGTTGCCGGGTCGACGCCGGCGAGGCGCCGGCGGTGCCACGCCGAGTGCTCCTGGGCGATCGACACGACCTCGCGCAGCCGGTGCCGGCGCTCCTGCGCGATGCGCTCGCGCGACCAGTGCAGTCGCTGGACGTGCTCCGCGTGGGTCCAGCGCTGCTCCTCGACGTGCAGCTCTCGCAGCTCGTCATCGGAGAGGACCTCCGGCACGGGGCTGCGCGTCAACGAGGAATTCATGGGTTGGGCCTTTCAACGGGAGTGGATCGCTCCAGCCCATCCTCGTTCTAAACGGCACCCGTGCCATCGGGCAAGCGCTCATTTCTGGGCGCGCCATCTTTAGGAAGAGAGGGGTTAGGTCCTAAATCGGGCGTGTTCGCATCGGAGGTGTTTCGGGGCCGAGGCGTTGCGCTTTTCGACACGGGGTGCTGAGGAGGAGTACGAGGGCTAAACCTCTGGAGCAAGCCGGGCAGGGATTGGCTGCTTGCAGGGTGTTTGTCGCAGGGCTCGCCCCGCCCGTCCGGCCGTTCTGTCGTCAACCTCAGGAGGACAGATGATTCGCCATGCCGTTAAGAGCGTGTCGGCTGTCGCTGTGCTGGCCCTCGCCACCGCCGCGCCGGCCGTCGCATGCAACCAGTCTGCGAGCACGAGCAGCCAGCAGGCACAGCCGAGCCCGCAGGTCCAGCAGGTCCACGCGAAGTTCGCCGAGCGCGGCTACTTCCGCCACCATCACCACCACAACTGGCGCTACTGGCAGGACCAGCAGCCGGCGAGCAGCAGCCAGCTGCAGTCCGACCAGGCCCAGCAGTCGACGCAAGGCAGCAACTGCAACCACAGCGCGTCGAACGCCTGACCATCGCACGGAAGCGTTCCCCGGCGCCTAGCGCCGGGGGCGCTCGAGAAACCGGCCACGTATTCCGGTTTCTCGAGCCGCCCGGGGGCGGCAAGAGGTGGTGGCATGAGAAAGTGCGGTGGTGCCGGCGGCTCTCGCCAACCTCAAGGTCCTCGACTTCTCTCGCGTCCTCGCCGGACCGTTCGCGACGATGATGCTCGCGGACCTCGGTGCGGAGGTCACGAAGATCGAGCCGCCGGGGGGCGATGAGACGCGCCACTGGGGGCCGCCGTACGACGAGGCCGGCGACGCGACCTACTTCCAGGCCGTCAATCGCAACAAGCAGAGCCTCGTCCTCGACCTGACCAACCCGGCCGACCTGGATCGCGCCCGTGAGCTGGCCGGTGACTGCGACGTCCTGGTCGAGAATTTCCGCCCCGGCGTCACCGAGCGCTTCGGGCTCCACTATGAGGCGGTCAGGGCGCTCAATCCCGAGGTGATCTACTGCTCGATCACCGGGTTCGGCCGAGGCAAGGGCGCGGCGCTCCCCGGCTATGACCTCCTCATCCAAGCCCTCGGTGGCTTGATGAGCATCACCGGCGCGCCCGACGGCGAACCACAGAAGGTGGGCGTCGCGATGGTCGACGTCCTGTCCGGCCTGTTCGCGACGGTCGGGATCCTGGCCGCGCTCGAGTACCGCCGGGACAGCGGCGTGGGGCAGAGGGTCGAGGTCGATCTCTTCTCCTCGCTGCTCGCGGGGCTCGTCAACCAAGCCTCGGCGTACACCGTGGCCGGCGTCGTGCCCGGCCGGATGGGGAACCAGCATCCGAGCATCGCCCCGTACGAGCCCCTGTGCTGCGCCGATCGCGAGCTCGTCGTCGCGGTGGGCAACGATCGGCAGTTCGCCGCCCTGTGCGATGTGCTCGGCGTTCCCGAGCTCGCCGCCGACCCGCGGTTCGAGACGAACGCGGCGCGGGTGCAAAGCCGGGTCTCGCTCCACGCAGCGCTCGAGGAGCGGCTCCGGACGCGCCCCGCCGGCGACTGGGCGCGCGAGCTGACCAGCGCGGGCGTCCCGGCCGGCGTCGTCAACGACATCGCCGCCGCGTTCGAGCTCGCGCGGGAGCTGGGACTCGATCCGACCGTGTCGATCCAGCGTGACGACGGGACCTCGATCGAGCTGACCCGCAACCCGATCGGGCTGTCAGTTACCCTCCCGTCCTACCGGTCCGCTCCGCCGCGCTTCCCAGAGGCGCAACTTGGGCCGTCGTGAACGGTTAGGGTCAACGCGGGCGGGGGTAACGCTCTGGTCGCGAGACCACTAGCCCCAGCCACAGGAGGAGTCACGTGCCACGCTCAGTTCGCCGTCGGTGGGTCCCGTTGGGGGCAGTGATCTGCGCCACTCTGGCCGGTCCGATCGCGGCCGCGCAGGCGAGCGACAACGACCTCCGCACGACGCTGAACCAGTACTCGCCGAAGATCGTCAAGGACGAGAACGCGGTCAAGAAGGGCCTCAAGGAGTACCCGAAGGGGAAGAGCAAGCCGCTCATCCGTGCCCTCAAGCACGAGGTCTCCGATCTGCACGCCCTGAACAAAGCGCTGAAGGCCGAATCGGCCTCCTCGGCCAAGGGGAGCAAGGGCAAGAAGGACGTCGTCAAGGGCCTCGGGCTGATCGCGTCGGCCTACAGCGCACTCGAGCGAGACGTCCAGGCGGCGCACGGGGGCGCGGTGCCCGCGTCGGAGGTCAACGCCGCGGTGGCGACCGACAAGAAGGGCCGCACCAAGCTCCTGGCCGGGTTGCGCCTTCTCAGCACCTGACGATCCCGGCCGCCGTGGCGGCCGCGCGTGGCGTGCGTTAGACATGGCAGATGCGGATGCGCTACCGGGCGCCCGTGCTCGACGACGCGCCGGCCGTGCTGGCGGTGCTGGCAGCGCGCGAGCTCGCCGATCTCGGCACCACGATCCGCCGCCTCGACGACCTACGCGACGAATGGCAGGCGACCGAGCTCGAGCTCGACCGCGATGCGCGCGTGGTCGAGGTGCAGGGCGGGCGGATCGTCGCCTACGTCGGCGTCCGGCGATACGGCACGCTGGCCGTCGTCGCGCCGGACCACGAGGGGCGCGGAATCGGCGCCCGGCTGCTCGAGTGGGCCGAGCGGCGAGAGCGTGAAAAGGGGCATTCGTTCCACCGTCAGTGGGTGGCAGGGGCCAACGCGTCGGCGCGAGGACTGCTGACGCGCGCCGGCTATACGAGAGCGCGCAGCTACCGGCGGCTGACTCGCCTCCTCGACGAGGTCGGGCCCGCTCCGGCCGTGCCCGTTCTCGCCGCGCCCGCCGGCGTGCGCCTGCGGCCCGTGGATGTCGCCCGAGACGCCTTGGCTCTGCACGCGCTCGACGCGGCGAGCTTCGCCGATGCGCCCGACAACGCACCCGAGTCGCCCGAGACGTTCCGCCGCGAGCACCTCGAGGCACACGACTTCGATCCCGAGCTGAGCCTGGTGGCCGAGCGCGGCGACGAGGTCGTGGCCTTCCTGCTGGCGCACCGCCGCGAGGATGAGGGAGCGGGGTTCGTGGCCATTCTTGCCGTCAAGCCCGAGCACCAACGGCAGGGGATCGGGACCGCGTTGGTCCAGCACGCCTTCGCCGGCTTCGCCGCGGCCGGGCTGTGGGAGGCCCAGCTCATGGTCGCCTCGGACAACCCGCGCGCCCTCCGCGTATATGAGCAAGCCGGGATGGCCGTGAAGCTCCAGGTCGACATCTACGAGCGTCCGGCCGGTTCGGCGTAGAGAATGCCTCTTGTGTCACAGACGGCGTCTGGCAACGAGACCGGCTCCTGGTTCCCCGTTCCCGACGAGGCCGACCTGCCGGACGGGCTGCGGGGCCTGTTCGCCAAGGCCCGTGAGCGGCTCGGCTTCGTCCCCAACGTGTTCCGCGTGTACGCGTTCCGGCCCCAGCGGCTGAGTGCCTGGTTCGCTCACTTCCGGCAGCTGCACGAGCCCACCGAACACTTGAGTGCGGCCGATCGGGAGATGGTGGCGGTCGTTGTGAGCTCGGCCAACGGCTGCCTCTACTGCCTCGTGGCCCACGGCGCGGCGCTGCGTGAGGAGCTCGGCGATCCGGTTCTCGGCGAGCGCATCTCCTACGACTGGCGCCGAGCGGATCTCGATCCCCGGCGCGCGGCGATCTGCGCTTACGCGGAGAAGCTCACGCTCCGTCCCCGCGAGGTGACCCGCGAGGACCTCCAGTCGCTGCTCGACGCCGGACTGACGCTCGAGGAGGCGTGGGACGTCGCCGAGTTAGCCGCCATGTACAACCTGACCAACCGCATGGCGATGGCGACGAACATGCTGCCCAACGAGGAGTACAGCGGGCAGGCTCGCCCGTCGTAGGGCTCGCCCGTCGTTGGGCTGGCGGCCCCGGTCAGCGTCCGGGATCGCGCTCCTGCTCGGCGCTGTGCGCGTGGTGCGGCAGTCCGTCCGCGGGCAGCTCGTAGTAGTCAGCGGCCTGGGAGACGTACCAGTGAGCGGTGGTGCGCAGTCCGGTGGTGCCGTCCAAGCTGCCGGCGGCGATGCTGACCGTCGGCCGCCCGGGGGCGTCCCAGAAGAGACTGGAGCCGCACTCCGAACAGAATCCGCGCCGGGCGCCCGCGTCGCTGCGCGGACTATCGATCCAGCGCAGACCACGAGCTTCGACCAGCACCAGGTCCTCGCGCCGGGCCGCGGTACTCGCCGAGACGTGGCCATGCCAGCGCCGGCACTCGTCGCAGTGGCAGATGAGCACGTCGCGCAACGTGCCATCCACGCGGTAGCGAACCGCTCCACACAGGCATCCACCGCTTGCCATCAGCCGACCACGTATCTAACTCGACCGCGGCGATAATCCGCACGTGGCCTACGACGAAGCCCTGGCCGATCGAGTTCGTGCTCTGCTCGCAGGAGAGCCGAATCTCACCGAGAAGCGGATGTTCGGCGGTCTGGCCTTCCTGATCGGCGGCAACATGTCGGTGAGCGTGAGCGGCCAGGGCGGCCTGCTGCTGCGGTGCGAGCCCGTCGAGACCGCGGACCTGGTGGAGGAGCCTCACGCGAGCACAGCGGTCATGCGTGGGCGCGCGATGGAGGGGTGGCTGCGCGTCGCGCCCGACGGCGTGCAGAGCGATGAGGCGCTCCAGAAGTGGGTTGCCGTGGGCGCCGGCTACGCCCGCTCGCTACCGCCGAAGTAGCCGCGGGGCCCATGGGTGCCGACGGCGGCTCGAGAAAGCGCCATATATCGTGGGTTTCTCGAGCCGGCTCCGTCAGGGGGCCAGGGTTAGTCAGCCGCCGGGCCCGCGAGCCCTCGGTCGCGGATCTCGCGCTGGGCCGCCTCGGTCTTGGCGAGACCGTCGAGACCCATCGCATCGAGCACGGCCGCCGTCTTGGTGAACTGGATGTCGCGATAGTCGACGACCTGTACATGGTTGCCCCACGGATCGTGGAAGTCGAGTGATCCCGATCGTTGGACCGCGACGCCGGCCTGCTCCAGCGCCGCCCGCACCGACTCCTTGTCGTCGACGACCAGGCCGAAGTGACGGCTCTCGTCGGGCGATTGGACGCGTCCGGCGGACAGCGCGATGAACTGGTCGCCCATGTCGATGAACGCCATGCG
>DATBYI010000285.1:0-2029 GCA_036513815.1 Solirubrobacteraceae bacterium | reverse complement strand
CTGCGCGCCCCGTGCCTGGGCCAGTGCGACCGCGGCCCGGCGGCGATGCTGACCATCGCCGGGGAGTCGCCGACCGAGGATGTGCTGGCGCCGGCGAGTGTCGAGGCGGCCGTGGCCGCACTCGGCGGTGAGCGCCCGGAGCCGGTCGCCGACCCCCAGGTCCGCCAGGCCGGCGAGCCCGGGCTGCAACTCCTGGGGCGGGTCGGTTTGGTGGACCCGCGCAGCCTGCACGACTACCGCGCCGCCGGCGGCTACGAGGCGTTGCGCAGCGCGATCGAGATGGGGGCCTCGAGGGTGATCCGGGAGGTGAAGGACTCAGGGCTGATGGGACGCGGCGGCGCCGCCTTCCCCACCGGCGTCAAGTGGGAGGCGGTGGCCCAGCAACCCGTACGCCCGCACTACTTGATCTGCAACGCCGACGAGTCCGAGCCGGGGACGTTCAAGGACCGCGTGATCATGGAGAGCGATCCGTTCTCGCTGATCGAATCGATGACGATCGCCGCGTACGCCACCGGCTGCGAGTACGGCTACCTGTACCTGCGCGGCGAATACCCGCTCGCCCAGCGTCGCCTGGAACACGCCGTGGAGCAGGCGCGAGAGCGAGGCTACCTGGGCGACGACGTCCTCGGCCATGGCTTCAAGTTCGATATCGAGCTGCGCAAGGGCGCCGGCGCGTACATCTGCGGCGAGGAGACCGCCGTCTTCGGCTCGATCGAAGGGCTGCGCGGCGAGCCGCGCAACAAGCCGCCGTTCCCGGTCGAGCGCGGGCTGTTCGGCCAGCCGACCGTGGTCAACAACGTCGAGACGCTCGTCAACGTGCTGCCGATCGTGCTCGAGGGCGGTCCGGCCTTCGCCGCGATCGGTACCGAGCGCTCGACCGGGCCCAAGCTGTTCTGCGTCTCCGGCGCGGTCGTGCAGCCCGGAACCTACGAGGTGCCGTTCGGCACGACGCTGCGCGAGCTCCTCGAGCTGGCCGGCGGTCTCAAGCCCGGCGTCACCCTGGGCGCCGTGCTCCTAGGCGGTGCGGCCGGCAGCTTTGTCACCCGCGACTATCTTGATTTGAAGCTGACCTTCGAGGGCGCCCGCGAGGTCCACACGACGTTGGGATCCGGCGTGGTGCTCGTGCTCGACGAGACGGCCGACGTTCCCGAGCTGCTGATGACGATCGCGGGCTTCATGCGCGACGAGAGCTGCGGGCAGTGCGTGCCATGCCGCGTCGGCACCGTGCGCCAGGAAGAGGCGCTGGCCCGCCTCATCTCCGGCCAGACCCGCGGGACCGTGCAGGACGAACTGAAGCTGATCGCCGAGATCGGGCAGGCGATGCGCGACGCCTCGATCTGCGGTCTGGGCCAGACCGCCTCTTCAGCCGTCGAGTCCGCAATCGCTCGGCTTGGGGTATTCGCCCACGACGGCAACCCAGGAGCCACAACATGAACCCGATTCAGCTGCCGATGGCTCCTCCTGAGCCGGCATCACGTGTCATCACGCTCACGATCGACGATCAGGCGGTCGAAGTCCCAGAGGGCTCGACGATCCTCGATGCCTGCCGCAAGATCGGGATCGACACGCCGACGCTCTGCTATGGCGACACGCTGATGCCGGCTAACGCCTGCCGGATCTGCGTCGTCGAACTCGAAGGGGCGCGGACGCTGATCCCTGCCTGCTCGCGCAAGGTCGAGCCCGACATGGTCGTTCGGACCAACTCCGACCGCGTGCGTCACAGCCGCAAGATGGTGATCGAGTTTCTCGCCTCCTCGGTGGACCTGTCGATCACGCCGGCCGCTCAGGACTACTTGGAGCGCTATCACGGCAGGCCCGAACGCTACGGGCCGCCGGCGGCGCCGGACGAGCAGCGCGACCACAAGCAGGCCGGCCACCACGAACGCCCGGACGGCCAGACCGCCGCCACCGTGTACGCGCCGACGAAGGTCGACAACGACCTGTACGTCCGCGACTACTCCAAGTGCATCCTCTGTTACAAGTGCGTCGACGCGTGCGGCGAGCAGTACCAGAACACGTTCGCGATCAC
>DATBYI010000284.1:0-4718 GCA_036513815.1 Solirubrobacteraceae bacterium | reverse complement strand
CAAGGCGGCGGTGGCGGCCTCGATGATGTGCTCGGGAGTCGGGAAGTCCGGCTGACCGATCTCGAGGTGGACGACGGATCTGCCCAGGCGCTCGAGCGCCCGCGCCCGCGCGAGCACGGCGAAGGCCGACTCGGTTCCGAGCTGCTGCACCCCGCGCGCGAGCCTCGGAGCGGTGGTCAACGCCGCCTCATCCGGCACCCCGGGAATTAGAACAGTTCGGCGCCAGCGGGCGCGTCCGGTCCTCCGGCCGCGCGCGGGACGGAATAATCGTCCGATGGCGGAGCCCTCGATCGATCCTTTCACGTTCGAAAACGCGAATGCAGTTCAGCGCGCGATCCGCCGGGTGGCGGCCAGCGGGCCGGGTGCGTGGGTCTTTGCCCGCGTCCTGTACCGGATCGACCGCCCGCTCTACCGGATCACCCGCGGGCGCCACACATTCGCCAGCCTGCTGTCGGGGATCCCCGTGGTGATGATCACCACGACCGGGGCCCGCAGCGGGCAGCCCCGCACGGTTCCGGTACTCGGTCTTCCGACCGCCGACGGGTTGGCCGTGATCGCCTCGAACTTCGGGCAGCGTCGGCACCCGGGCTGGTACTTCAACCTCCGCGCCAACCCCGCGGGCTCGCTCACGGTCGACGGCAGATCGCGTCGGTTCCGTGCCGTGGAGGTCGACGGCGACCGGCGCAGGCAGATCTGGGCCGAAGGCCTGCGGGTCTATCCGGGCTGGTCGCAGTACGAGCGCAGAGCATCGAACCGCCAGATCGCGGTGTTCGTGCTCGAGCCGGAATAGGGCAGAGCTATGCGTCAGACGCCGCTCGCTCGATGAGCTTGCGTCGTTGGATCTTGCCCGCCGCAGACCGTGGGATCCGATCGATGAACTCGCCCTGACGGATCCGCATGTGAGGCGCGACGCGCTCGGCGACCCAGCCATCAGCTCGCCACCCGGCACTGTCGAGTTGGCGACGACGTAGGCCTTCGGCGCCTCGCCATTGCGCTCGTCGGGAGTGGGCACGACCGCCGCGTCGCTGACGCCCGGGTGCGCGAGGAGAATGTCCTCGAGCTCGGCCGGGACGACCTGCGCGCCGCTGACCTTGATGAGCTCCTTGATCCGATCGGCGATGCGGAACCAGCCATCCCGATCGAAGGTCACGATGTCGCCCGTGTGGACCCAACCGTCGGCGTCGATCAGCGCCGCCGTGGCCTCCGGGTCGTTCAGGTAGCCGACCATCACCCCCGGGGCGCGGACGAGCAGCTCGCCCGGCGCGTCGACGCCGAGGTCGGCGCCCGTGGTGGGGTCGACGACGCGGCACTCGACCCCGGCCAGCATCGGCCCGACCGAGTCGGGACGGTCCGGGCCGTCGTCCGGGGCGACGTGGGTCGCCCCGGCGAACTCGGTCATCCCATACCCCTGCTTGACCCGGCACCCGAGACGGCGCGCGCATGCCGTCGCGACCTCGGTTCCGAGCGGGGCGCCGGCCGACATCATCACGCGCAGACTCGAAACGTCGTGCTCGTCCACGACCGGGCTCGTGGCGAGGTCCTGGACGATCGCCGGCGCCACCTCGGCGCGGGTCACTCGGTAGTTCTCGATGGCGCGCACGTACGGCGTTACGTCGTAGTAGCGCAGGATGACAACGCTCCCGCCGGCGCGCAGGGATGCATTGACGGTCCCGTGCAACGCGAGAATGTGAAACAGCGGCAGCCCGACGATCGACACGTCATCCTCGGTGCGCGGACTGGTGCTCATGTACTGGCAGAGACTGGTGACCAAGCTGCGGTGGCTCAGCATCACGCCCTTGGGTAGGCCGGTGGTTCCCCCGGAGAATGGGATCAGCGCCACGTCGGACGGAATCGCCTGGATCCTGGGCGCGGGGTGCGACGATGTCACGAGGGTCTCCGTCGAGGCGGCCGCGTCGTCGATCACGTAGGTCTGCGGGACGTTGGCCGAACGCGCCGCGGTGTGGACCTTCTCGGCGTAGAGGGAGGCGGTGGTGATCACTCCGCGGGCGCCCGATCGGCTCAGGTGGCGCTCGATCTCCCCGACGGTGGCCATTGGATTCAGCGGTGTGACGGCGGCGCCGGTCGACATCGCGCCGTACATGGCGACGATGAAGTCGAGCGTGTTGGGAGCGCATACGGCGATCACCTCGCCGGAGCCGGTGCGCCGCCCCCGCAGGCACGTGTGCCACCGCTGGACGCTGTCCGCCAGCTGGGCGTAGCTCAGCTCGCGACCGGTCTCGGCCTCGATCAGGGCCCGCTTGTCGCCGCGTCTGGGCGCCTCCCCGAGGACGAACTCCGGCAGTGTCACTTCCGGGATGGACAGAGCATCGACGGCGTTTCTGTGCGTCGCGGTTTGCGACCGGTTCATGGCATGACTCGCTTTCGGATTCGATGGACGAGCCGCCACCGTAGGAACCATCGCTCGTCACGTCCCGTAGATAGGTGGTAGGCGTCACTCGAAGTTCGGTAGCGCCGTCGCGGGAGTGACTAGCGACCTTCTACGAGACGCGCGCTGAGGCCGCGTCTAGCGTCACGGCACATCGCCGACACCAGTCTCGAGGACTTCGGGCGTTCGAGAGGCCGACGCGCCGGCGTGCGTCTGGCGAACCGGTGAGCGCCTGGCGACGCGAGCGCCTGGGACACCAGTAGGCTGACGGCGTGAGACTGATCCGAGCCGCTGTGGACGCGCTTCCGCGCGTCGTCGTCGACGAGGATGGATCGACCGCGGTGGCGACGGTCGACGGCGCCGAGTTCGAAGACCTGCCCGAGCTGCTCGACGCCTGCGGCGGGGATGCGGGCCGGATCGAGTCCGGGCGGGGAGTCGAGGTCGACGACGCGGCCCTGCTCCGGCCACTCGGTGCGCCCGGCAAGATCGTCTGCATCGGTCTGAACTACCGCAAGCACGCCGCGGAATCCGGAGCGCCGCTGCCCAAGTTCCCGATGCTCTTCTCGAAGTGGACCGCCGCCCTGACCGACCCCGGCGCGGACATCCCACTGCCACCCGAGTCCTCGCTGGTCGACTGGGAGAGCGAGCTGGCCTTCGTCTTCGGCCGCCGCTGCCGGCGCGTGCGCGCGAGTGACGCCGCGGACGTCGTGTTCGGCTACACGGCGGCGAACGACGTCTCGATGCGCGACTTCCAGAACCACACGTCGCAATTTCTGGCCGGCAAGACGTGGGATCGCGCGACACCGCTGGGTCCGGCCGTCATACCGGCCGCCGACCTGGGCGGCGTGACGCCCGACCTGGCCATCAGCGGAACCCTGAACGGCTCGACCGTGCAGGACTCAAGGACGTCGGACCTGATCTTCTCGATCCCCGAGCTCGTCGAGTACATGACGACGCTCATGACCATGGAGCCGGGCGACATCGTCTTGACCGGCACCCCGTCGGGGGTCGGCTTCGCGATGACGCCGCCACGGGGACTGAGCGACGGCGACGTCTACGACGTCGAGATCGAGGGGATCGGCCGGCTACGCAACCGGTTCGTGGACGAGACGCAGCGCGCGACGTAGGATCGTCGCTCCGTTCCACGTTCCCGTTCCCGTTCCCGTTCCCATTCCCGTTCCCGTTCCCATTCCCGGATGGAGGGGCCATGCCGCGAGTCGTTGTCGATGACCTGACGATCTACTACGACGTGCAGGGCGAGGGCGAGCCGCTCCTTCTGATCCCGTACCTGGGCGCCGACCACGCCTGCTACGCATTCCAGCTGCCGGCCTACACCGAGCACTTCCAGTGCATCGCGGTCGATCTGCCCGGATCCGGGGAGAGCGACAAGCCGCGAGGCCCGTACTCGACCGAGACCTACGCGAGCCAGATGTCCGGGTTCCTCACCGAGATCGGCGTCGAGCGAGCGCACGTCGCCGGTGTGTCGCTGGGCGCGGCGGTCGGCATGCACCTCGCGGCTGCGCGTCCCGACCAGGTTCTGACGCTGTCGCTGCACAGCGCGTGGGATCGCACCGATCGGTACCTGCGCGCGATCGTCGAGCTGTGGCGCGCGCTCTCCGGGTCGCTGCCTTTGGCCGCCGACGGGGTCATCACAGGCATCTTCCCCTTCTGCTTCAGGCCCGAGACGTACGTCGAGCGGCCGGACTTCATCGAATCCCTCGAGGCGTTCGTGCGCGGTCGTCCCGAGCAGCCCTGGGCGGCGTTCCTCGCCCAGACCGAGGCCGTGCTGAGCCACGACGCCACCGCGGTACTAGGTCAGATCAAGGCGCCGACGCTGGTCACCTTCGGCGCGTACGACATCGTCACCTCGACCCGGTTCGCCAAGCCGCTGACCAGCGCGATCGCCGGTAGCGAACTCGTCGTGTTCGACCATCTCTCGCACGCCGGGCTCCACGAGGACCCCGACGCGTTCAACAAGGCGACGCTCGATTTCCTGACGCGCCACGGGGGTTAGCGGTCGGCGCGAGGTTACGGGTCATAAGTGCACACTCGGCGGGTTCCGGGCGCCGAATGCGCATTTGTGACCCGTATACGCGCGTCTGCGCACACTCGGCTCCAGCTCCGTGCCGAGTGTGCACTTATGCCCCAGTTCTGAGCCGAGGGGGGAGAAAACTGCCGCGCCCAGGCTCTAGGGAGCGTGCACCCAGTTCGCCAGACCCAGTTGACGCCGTACTTCACGCGATGGCTCGGGGGATTAGACGCAGAGCGGAGCCGGGCGGTTACCGGGGCGGTCGATCGTCTCGTCGCCGGCGGACCCACTCTCGGGCGGCCG
>DATBYI010000283.1:0-2600 GCA_036513815.1 Solirubrobacteraceae bacterium | reverse complement strand
CGAACATGCAGCTGGTCTCCGACGAGCCGTGGTCGCGGCCCGGCGACTACGTGATGCTGCGCGCGATGACCGACCTCGTGTGCGCCTCCTCAGCCTGCCCCGACGATGTCGATCCTTCAAATGCCTGGGAGGTGACAGATGTCCACGTACGCGTGTATTCGCCACAGAATCGGTTCTCGGTGGCCATCGCCCATCGCGTGACCGCCGACGCTCCGCCGGTTCTCACGCAGGAGACCGCCTTCCACCCGCGCACCAGCGCGCTGACGAAATCGTTCCTCGAGTACCGCGGCTACTGGTTGCCGCACTGCTTCAACAACGAGGGCGGGATCGCCGAGTACTGGGCGTGCCGGGAGAAGGTCGCGGTCATGGATCTCTCCCCCCTCCGCAAGTGGGAGGTGCTCGGCCCCGACGCCGAGACGCTGATCCAGAAGGTCATCACCCGCGACGCGCGCAAGCTGTCGGTCGGCCAGGTCGTCTACACCGCGATCTGCAACGAGACCGGCGGCATGATCGACGACGCCACCGTGTTCCGTCTCGGCGAGGACAACTTCCGCTTCGTCGGCGGCGACGAGTACGACGGGGTCTGGCTCCGGCAGGTCGCGGAGCAAAACGACCTCAAAGTCTGGATCAAGCCCGCCACCGACCAGCTCCACAACCTGGCCGTGCAAGGACCGGAAAGCCGCAGAACCCTCGAGCAGATCGTCTGGACACCACCGACCCAGCCGAGCCTCACCGAGCTCAAGTGGTTCCGTTTCCTGATCGGCCGGATCAAGACTCACGACGGCATCCCGATCATCGTCTCGCGCACCGGCTACACCGGCGAGCTTGGCTACGAGGTGTGGTGCCACCCGTCGGACGGCCCGGCCGTCTGGGACGCGATAAACGCCGCCGGCGAGCCATACGGGATCAAGCCACTCGGCCTCGAAGCCCTCGACATCCTCCGGATCGAGTCTGGCCTGATCTTTGCCGGCTACGAGTTCGACGATCAGGTCGACCCGTTCGAGGCGGGCATCGGCTTCGCCGTCGCGCTCGCGAACGAGGAGGACTTCATCGGCCGCGACGCGCTGCTCGAGCGCAAGGAGCACCCGCAGCGCCGGCTCGTCGGCCTCGAACTCGACAGCAACGAGACCGCCGGCCACGGCGACCACGTCTGGGTCGGGCGTCAGCGTGTCGGCGTCGTCACCAGCGGGACCCGCAGCCCCACGCTGAAAAAGTCCATCGCCCTGTGCCGGATGGCCATCCAGTACGCCGAGATCGGCACCGACGTCGAGGTCGGCAAGCTCGACGGACTCCAGAAGCGGATCCCCGCCCAGGTCGTCCGGTTCCCGTTCTACGACCCCGACAAGACCCGCCCGCGCTCGTAAGGCGCCGACCGCCGTAAATCCCCAGCCACTCGAACCCCGCCACCCAGGGAGCTATCGTGCCCACCGTGACCGAACGTGAGGGTGTCGCACGGCTCACACGCGTGGTCCGACCGACGGAGGCGGGCGGGCTCATGCCGCCCTTGCCGCGCAGCAAGCAGGAGGGCAAGGGCGAGCGAGCCCCATCGGGCTCGGACCTGATCCCTCCGACCGGCGTCGCCCGGCTCACGCCCAAGGCGCGGGCCGTGATCGAGGCGGCCAAGGAGTTCCGGCAGGTGATGGGGCGATTCGCGACGGGCGTAACCGTGGTCACGACCGTGGAGCGCGGCGCCGCCCACGGGATGACCGCCAACGGGTTCCTGTCGGTGTCGCTGCGCCCCCCGCTCGTGCTCGTCTCACTCGGGCGCTGCAAGATGAACGAGCTGCTGCCGCGGAGCGGCCGCTACGGGGTCAGCGTGCTCTCGCACGACCAGCACCACTTCGCTGGGCACTTCGCGGCCCAGAAGGCCTCGCCGGTGGAGCCCACCTTCACGTGGCAGGACGGTGTGCCTCTGCTCGAGGGCGCCATCGCCCACCTCGTCTGCCGCGTCGCCGACGTGCACCGCGCCGGCGATCACGTGCTGTGGATTGGCGAGGTCGAGTATCTGGCCCACCGCGAGGACGAGCCACTCCTGTTCTACACCGGCCGGTTCGGCACGCTGGCCGACCTCCAGGACGGGCGCTAGTGGGTCGACGGGAAACGTTTCGCCCGGGAGGCCGAGGCCGGGGGCCGTCAGGCGCGGACGCAGGATCCGACGCGTAGCGGAGCTACGCGAGGATCCGAGGACAAAGCCTGGCGGTCATCCGGGCCGGCATTACGGGTGGAACGTTTCCGGGAGCCCCACTCGGCGCTAGCTCTCGGCGATCCAGACCAGGCAGGGGGCATCGCGGCGCACCGCTTGCGCCGCCGAACGGTACCGCCGCCGCGAGATGCGCGAGCGATCCGGGCCGAACACGAGCAGCCCTGCCTTTTGGTCTTGTGCCAATTCGATCAGCGCCGTGACCGGCCGCGGGCTCGACACGCGCAGAAGCTCGGTCGGGATCCCGAGCTCGGCGGCCCGCTGCGCGGTGGCGCGCACCGCATCGAGGTCCTCCTCGTGTGGGAGCGTGGCGAACTCCCGGGCCAGACCGACCGTGCACGGATACGGCGGCAGTCTGAGCATGTTGGCCAGGATCAGCCGCGCGCCCGTCTCAAGCGCG
>DATBYI010000282.1:0-4428 GCA_036513815.1 Solirubrobacteraceae bacterium | reverse complement strand
CCCGAGATGGCGCCGGATCGCCTCGTCGGACCCGCGACCGCGGGTCGCGAGCCGGTCGGCCGCGCTCAGCAGCGTCACGTCG
This sequence comes from Solirubrobacteraceae bacterium, assembly GCA_036513815.1. GTDB lineage: Bacteria > Actinomycetota > Thermoleophilia > Solirubrobacterales > Solirubrobacteraceae > Palsa-465. The sequence continues at coordinate 4,346 of DATBYI010000282.1, read as the reverse complement.
ACCTGGACGGGCTCGCACGCGCGCAGGTAGCGGTAGATGGCCCGGCGATCGAGCGGGACGTCGTGGACGAGGAAGCCGAGACGCAGGTGGTGGCGAGTGAGCGCGGCGACGTGGTCGCGCAGCCGGTCGCTCGCGCGCAGGCGGGTCAGCGCGTCGGCCGCCAGCTCGGCGCCGGCGACATCGTGCCCGAGGAACGTGATCCGGCCCTCATCGCTAACGCGGCGCGTCATTGGCTTGGCCACATCGTGCAGCAGGGCGCCGAAGCGCAGCGCCTGCGCCCGGGTCAGGTCGTTCGCCAGCGGCTCGGCCAGAAACCGCGAGACCGCGTCGGCGTACTCACCCAGCCAGGGCCAGGGACCCCGCTCGAGCTCGATCACGGCGGCCACGGCCGAGCGGGTGTGCTCGTACACGTCGAGGTGGTGGTACGGGCTCTGCTCGACCCCGCGCATGCGGCTCACCTCGGGGAGCACCACCTCGGTCGCCCCCGTCGCGTCCATCAGATCGAGCCCCGCCAACGCCTGGTCGGAGCTCACGACGCGCCTGAGCTCGGCGAACACCCGCTCGGGCGCGACGCGGCCGAGCCCCGGCGCGGCGTCGGCGGCCGCGCGCACCGTCTCGGGATCGACCTCGAATTCGAGCTCACAGGCCAGGCGGGCGAGTCGCAGCGTCCGCAGCGGGTCCTCCTCGAACGCTCCCGGAGACACCATCCGCAGACGCCGGCGGCGCAGGTCCTCGACGCCGCCGAACGGATCGACGTAGCCACCGCCACCGAGCGGCTCGGCAATCGCGTTGACGGTGAAGTCGCGCCCAGCCAGATCGTTCTCGATCGAGCCGCGCAGTACTGGGAGCACGTCGACCTGCCAGCGGCGATCGTGGGCGACCACGCGCCACACCCCGAACGCCTCCGAGAGTGCGAACGCGTGAGCGTCGACGGCGCGCGCGAGTCGACGCGCCACCTGGCGTACGTCTCCGTCGAGTGCGACGTCGTAATCGTCCGTGTCGCGGCCGAGCAGGCGGTCGCGGACGGCGCCGCCCACGACCCAGGCCGGATCGGCGACGATCGCGGCCAGCGCGACCAGGGGGTCGGCGTTGGCGGCGCTCACCCGGGCGCCCCGTCACGGTGGTAGACCCTCGGCACCCTGGACGTGATCCCGCACACGACCTCGTAGTTGATCGTTTCGATCCGGCGGGCGATCTCTTCCGCGGTGATCCGCTCATCCCCCTCGGCGCCGATGATCGTGACTCGATCACCCACGGCGACCGCGCCTTCCGAGCCGACGTCAACCGTGATGTTGTCCATGCTCACCGTGCCGACGAGCGGGAAGCGCCGCCCGCCGATCAGCACGTCGCAGTTGTTGGTCAGCGCGCGGCGGACACCGTCGCCGTATCCGATCGGGACGGTGGCGAGCCACGTGTCGGCCTCGGCGATGAAGCGCCGGCCGTAACCGGCGCTCTCCCCGGGCACGGCCTGTTTGACCGCCGCGACGTACGAGCTCAACTCGAGCGCCGGCTCGAGGCCGTGCGGCGCCGGATCCTCGTTCATCGGATCGCACCCATACAGCGCGATCCCGCAGCGCACGAGATCGAAATGGCTGGCTGGGGCCTGCAGCGTGGCCGCGCTGTTGGCCGCGTGCACGACGATCCCCGGCCACCGGCCGCGGAGCTCGCGAACGAACGGCTCGAACCGCCCGATTTGCTCCGCGGTGAATTCGGGGTCCGCGTCGGCACTCGCGAAGTGAGTCATGACGCCGGCGAGCTCGAGCGCCGGCGCCGCCGCAGAGACCCGCGCAGCCACGCGCATCGCGTCCTCCCGCGAGCGCGTTCCGAGCCGCCCCATCCCCGTGTCGAGCTTGACGTGGAGTCGGACGGGCGCGGATGGCGGCGACGACGAGGACGACGACGAGAACCCGAGCAACCGCGAGACGAAGCGCTCATCCCAGGCCACCACCTCGGCGCGGGCGCCCAGCGCCACCGCGAGCTCGTCGTCGCTGATCGCCCCCATGACGAGGATCGGCGCCTGGATCCCGCCGGTGCGCAGCTCGGCGGCCTCCCCGGCCGTCGCTACGGCGAGCAATCGCGCGCCAGCACCCAACGCCGCCCGCGCCACCGGGACGGCGCCGTGCCCGTACGCGTTCGCCTTGACCACGGCGCAGAGCCCGGCTCCGCCGTCCAAGCCATCGCGCAGCCGTACCACGTTGCGCTCGATCGCCGCCAGGTTGACGCGCGCGAGCGCACGCACGGCCACGATCAGGACCCCGACGAGAACAACGCGCGGGGCAGCGCCGCGATCACGTCGCTGGCGATGACTCCCTCGGCGCCGATCTCGCGCCCGCTGAGCTGCCCGGCCCGGGCGTGCACGAGCACACCGGCGCACGCGGCCGCGAACGGATTCATTCGCTTAGCCAGGTACGCGCCGATGACTCCCGACAGCACGTCGCCCGTCCCCGCGGTGGCCAACGCCGGCGCTCTGCCACGGTTCACGCCGACCAGGCCGTCCGGCGTCGCGACAAGCGTGTCGTCGCCCTTCAAGACGACGACCGCGCCGGCCGTCCGTGCCGCCTCCCGCACGCTCGCCAGCCGCCGCGCCCCGATCGCGGCGCTGTCGGTCTCGAGCAGCCGCGCCAGCTCACCGGCGTGCGGCGTCATTACCGTCGGCGCGTCGCGGCCGGCCAGCGAGGCGAGCGCACCGGCGTGCGCGTTCAGCGCGTCGGCGTCGAGTAGCAGCGGGAGCGACGCGGCCTGCGCGAGCTGCCGGGCGAACTCGAACGTCTCCGGCGCGCGTCCAAGGCCGGGACCCAGCACGAGGGCGTCGGCGCGCTGGGACCGCTCGAGCACCTGATGCACTCCCGACGGGTCCAGCGCCCCGTCGGCGTCGGGGAGGGGAACGGTCATCACCTCGAGCAGCTTCGACGCGAAGATCGCGTTGAGGGACGACGGCCCGCACGCGGTGACATACCCGGCGCCGGCCCGCATCGCGGACTCCGAGGCCATGCAGGGCGCGCCGGTCAGCCCGAGCGATCCGCCGCACACGATCACGCTGCCGGCCGCGAACTTGTTCGACTCCGTTCCGCGCCGGGGGATCTCTTCGCGAACCCGGTCGGAGATCAGCCCGATCTGTGGATCGCCTGGTCCGCCGGGGGGGATTCCGATGTCGATCACCCGGACCTCGCCGGCGTGCTCCTTACCCGGCGCGATCCACAGCCCCGGCTTGGCCGCGTGGAACGTCGCGGTCGCGCGTGCGCGGACCGCCGCCCCGGACGCCTGCCCGGTGGACGCGTCGACGCCACTGGGCACATCGCAAGCGACGACGACCGAACCGCCGTTGCCCGCCGCATTGATCGCCTCGATCGCGCCGGACGCCGGCTCGCGCGCGTCACCCTCGAAGCCGGTGCCAAGGATGGCGTCTACGATCGCGCCCGCTCCGGCCAGCTCTCCCACCGCGAACGGAACCGGCGCCGCACCCGGCAGTCGATCGAGGTTAGTCCTGGCATCCCCGCGAAACTCGTCCGCCGCGCCGAGCAGCAGCACGGCGACTTGACGTCCCCGGTCGCGCAGGATGCGCGCCGTGACGAGGCCGTCGCCGCCGTTGTTGCCCTTGCCACACACGACCGCCACGCGCCTCGATGGCGCGAGCTCCTCGACCAGATCGGCCAGCCCGGTGCCGGCGCGCTCCATCAGCTCGATGCCCGAAATACGACGCTCGCCGATCGCCCACTCGTCGAGCGCGCGCTGCTCCTGTGCGTCGGGTAGCGGATCAAGCCAGTCGGGAAGGCTCGTCATCACGCAGAGCGTAGTGTCAGGAAGCGACCGCCACCGCGGCGGCGTCGCGGCCGCTGTGGGTCAGCGACACCTCGACGCGCACGCCGAGCTCGGCCGCGCGGGCTGCCGCGGTCCCGGTCAGCCGGAGCTCCGGAGGGCCACCGGTCCCGATCACCTCGACCTCGTGGAAGTTCCACGAGCTCAGGTCGAGCGCCTTCGCGACCGCCTCCTTGGCGCAGAAGCGCGCGGCCAAATGCTGACCGGGACGCGCGCGAGCCGCCGCGTAGGCGAGCTCGGCCTCGGTGAACAGGCGCTGGGCGAGCCGCGGAGTTCGCTCGAGTGCCCGCTCGAGGCGATCGATCTCGAGCAGATCGATCCCGACCTTTATCGCGGCGCGGCCCTCACTCAACCGTGACGGTCTTGGCCAGGTTCCGCGGCTGGTCGACGTTCAGTCCGCGCCGGCGGGCGATGTAGTAGGCGAGCAGCTGAAGCGGGATCACCGCGAGCAGCGGGGCGAGCATCCAATGCGTGCGCGGCACCTCGATCACCTCGTCCGCGTGCTCGGCGATCTGCTCGTCGCCCTCGCT